>NZ_JAUCFJ010000002.1:915235-1220313 GCF_030348505.1 Lysinibacillus sp. G4S2
TCTTATTTTGGGGTGGCTCATTTTAAGTTACTTAAAGTTAATCCAGTAACAGGACAAACTATTACCCTGTTAAAAGTTCCTGCGGGGACACAGCTTCCTACACATTTCCATCCTGGAACGGTTATTGTGTATACCATTAGTGGCTCTTGGAGATATATGGAGAATGATTGGGTTTCTAACGCTGGCGATGTAGTTTATGAGCCTGCTGGATCCCAACACACACCTGAATCTCTAGGAGATGAAGATGTTATTACGTTAAATATTGTTGAGGCAACATTAGACTATGTGAATGAAAATGGAGAAATTATTGCTAGAGATAATTGGAAGTCATTATTGCAAAAATACCATGATCATTGTGAGGCTGAGGGAATTACACCTATAGATTTGACTCAATTTTAATAGTTAGATTGATAAAAAAGAGAAGCCCTTTCATAAGACGAAGTGGCAACTCTTTTTTCTTATATTTTAGAAATTTCAGATTTTAGGTAATGAATATACTTGTTTAGTAAAATGGATAAATGTTTATCTTCAGATAAAACTAACCCAAAAGAAATATTGAGACCTCTATGATTTACCAAATCAATGGGAATGATCTCTCCATTTATAACGGGGGGATAATTTTTCATGATGAAATCAGGAGCGAATGTAATAGCCGAACTTTCAATGATAGCTTGGAGTATGCCGTCCGAATTGTTTGATGTAAATAGGATTTTCATGGGCTGGTATTTGTTAAAGAAATCATGAACAAAGTATTGCATAAATTCACCGTAATATGTAACAAGCGTTTGATCTAGTATCTCATGTGAAGATATGGCACCTGTAAACGCTAAAGGAGAATGTTTAGAAACATAGATCTTCTGCTTCCCTTCAAATAGTGATTCAAAAGCTATTCCTTCCATGTTTATGTTCCAGTCTGGTGAATAGGCAATCAGGCCGATATCGATCTGATGCTGGCGAACATCTTCAATCACAGAAGAGCCGCTTTTTTCATTTATTTCTACATTTACTTGTGGATAATCTTGTTTAAAAGCAGCTAAGGCCTTTACTAGAATCGTCGTCAATCCTGGTATGGAAGATACTTTTAGTTTTCCTTTTACCATGGAATTAAATGAGTGGGCGGTCTCTTTGATTTCCTCCAATTTTCTTAACACTTCGTAGGCTTGCTTCAGAATGATTCTACCTTCATCGGTTGGTACAGCACCGTGACCCCTTGAGCGATGTAAAATTTTTAGCCCCAATTCCTTTTCTAAACTAGTAATGGATTGGCTAATACCGGATTGAGTCACATAAAGATTCTGTGCTGCTATAGAGAGTGAATTGTGTTTTGCGACTTCAACAATATAAAGTAGTTGTTCAAAGTTCATAGTTTTCCTCCTTGTCTATTAAAAAATGCTTATCAAAATAAATATTGGGAATGAGAACCAGTAACATATACAACCAAAAGTTGTGGATGACATTTTTTAAAATATATGCTCTGTATATTAGTTGAGTGAAGGCTGGGTGACTCCTTGATGAGCCACGAAAATGAAGAGAATTGCAATTAAGTAAAATTACAATTCTCTTCAAACTATAAACAACTAGGGGGAAGTATTCATATCACTTCTGATGATTCGTTAAATTAAAGGGCGATATATATCTTTCCAGTAAGGAATCATCTCTTCTGAAAAAATATAAACAAAATCATTGGAAGTTAGGTTTCCTAAATTATCTAATGCAATTCCAAACTTGAAATATATTTTATAGTTTCTGTTTATAAAATACTCTTCATTTTTTAAACTATCCAATTTAGAACCGAATTTTGATAACATTTTATTATCAATAAAAACTTCCTCTTTACAATTTAAGGCTAGTTGAATTAACTGTCCTTTTTCATTATACATTGCTTGACTATTCGTCCTGTTTTCTGTAGTTATTCCCTTTTTATTATTCTTGCTTATTTTTAACGGAACTTCCCATATTTTTTCAATTTCACTCGGTTGCATGCCGAATTTCAATAATCCTACAGATTGATACGGAGTAATTTCATATTTTAAGTTTATTAGCTGTTTATCAAAACTTCTGAATTGAAAAGCTAATTTTATATCTTTCTCGTAAATATTTTTTTGGTTATCTGAATAAATTGTTAATTGAATTCCATCATCAGGATAATCCAAACCGTAAATCGACATGTTATATTGAGGAAATATATAACATCCATCAACAAAATACGGATTTTCTTTGAATAAAAATTGCTTTGATTCATTCATTAAATCAATTTTTTGTTTATTCAAAAAAATAATCTTTGGATTGTTCACAGAAATACTTACTAAAACATCATCTACAAAATGAAATCTATAATCATCTTGATATTGAAAAAATTCTTTTCCATTGACATTTTTCTTATTCAATTCACCTAGGATATTGTTTAAGTTTGAAGATGTCATAAATAGCTTTACTTCGTTTATCCCGATTTTAGGTAATATTTTCAACTCTCTTCTCATACCTTTTGCCTCATCTACAATATTTTTTTGTTACTCTTTTTTGTTCTGCATGGGGTTATATTTCCATTGTCTCCTTCGCATTTCAACATTTCTCTTATTCCATCATTAAATTGAGAACAAATTTTCTTTGTATCCAATCGAAAACTTGACTTACAAATTTTCCTATTAAATATATAAATTCTCCCAAGAATAGATAAATCCTTCTTCAACTAATCTATCCTGTTAGCCATTCAGAAGCAGAATCATACCCTGTAAGTGCCAAGATGATTATTGCGTATATTAAAAAATGTAATTATGCCGAGGCATTTTTGATATTATTTATGAAACTTTCTAACTAATTTGAAAATATAATCAAACCGTTTGCTGTCTCCCTTCGTTTCCTTTGATAGTACCGTTAAAAAAACATGTATAAAATGGAGGAGAAATCATGAAGAAGACCGTGTTTCTATCAGTTTTACTGCTCTTTGTCATTACGGCTACCGGATTGTCAGCCAATGCAAAAATGGACCGTAAGCAGGCGTCCCAGGCGACACTAAATTCCGTTCAAAGTGATCATGTCATCCGTGTGTACGGACCAGGCGGACCACTTGGACCAATCAAGGAAGCTGCTGAACATTTTTCAATTGAAACGGGAATAAAGGTGGAAGTAACAGCAGGACCAGAGAGCAATTGGATCAGCCAGGCAAAGCAAGATGCAGATATTATTTTCGGTGGCTCAGAATATATGATGCAGGACTTCATCTTTAACCATCCCGAAATGATTGACACTAAATCACGAACGGAGCTTTACCCGCGTGCTACAGGAATATTGGTGAGGAAAGGGAATCTGAAGAAGATTGAAAACCTGGAGGATTTAACGAAAAATGGAGTCAAAATACTTGATGTGAATGGTGCTGGCCAGCTCGGCTTGTGGGAAGACATGGCAGGCAGAAAAGGGATAATCGAAGGTATTTCTCAAAATATTGACCTTTCTGTAAAGTCGAGTGCAGAAGCCATTGAACGATGGAAATCGAATCCTAGCTTAGACGCCTGGATTACCTATGAATCATGGCATTACCGGCTCAAGGATGTGACCGACCTGGTCGAACTTCCCGAAGAAGAAAAACTCTATCGTGGAACGCCGATCGCCCTGACGAAAATCACCGATCAGAAAAAAGAGGCACAGCAATTTATTGAGTATTTAAAAACGGAAGAAGGTCATCAAATCTTTCAAAAATGGGGATGGAAATAAGGTTGGGCCTTAAATCTGGCTCTTCATCAAAACGTGTGGTTGATTTCCGTTCCGACTGGGCGCTTTGTTGCTGCCGCTTCGCTTTCGCACAGCTAAAACATTTGCCGCTGACGCTTCGCTTTCGCGCAGATAAAACATTTGCCGCTGCCGCTTCGCTTTCGCGCAGCTAAAACATTTGCCGCTGACTCTTCGCTTTCGCGCAGAGCAGAGCTTCCTGGGGGCGTCCGATGAGCCGCTTCACTCGCGTTGCTCGCTCCAGGGTCTCATCTGTGACGCTGATCCCCAAGGAGTCGCCCAGCCTCCACTTCAATCAACTAGTATACAGCACATATATTTTAAAAAATGTCATCCACAACTTATGGTGATGAGCCTTAAATCTAAAAAAACTGGGAGGAACATGTATGAAAAAAGGGATTTTTACCTTCACAATACTATCGATTATTTTTGTTTTGGCTGCCTGTGGAAAAAGCACTGAGGAAAAAAAAGAGACGGATCAACCCGCTCAAGCCCAAACGGAACAAACTAAATCGGAACAAGCTCCAGCTGACAGCCTTCAGCTTTTGAAGAATGACAAAGTTGGAGAATACCTAGCAGATTCACAGGGAAAGACGCTGTACTACTTTAAGAAGGACGAAGCAGGAAAAAGCAATTGTAGTGGCGACTGCCTGGCAACCTGGCCAGCATTTTCTCAGGAAGATTTCTCTGTCCCAGAAGGTTTTGACAAAAAGGATTTCGGTACAATTACAAGGGAAGACAACGGTAAGAAGCAGGTCACGTACAAAGGCTTTCCTCTTTATTATTTTGCTAAAGACCAGCAAAAAGGGGATGTAAACGGACAAGGAGTAAAAGATGTATGGTTTATCGTAAATAGCAAAACAGAATTTAAGTAAGCCTGTCCAGGGAACGATCAGTAGCGGTCGTTCCCATCCATACTTTTACAATAGTATAATGGCAATGGCTCATCACCAAAAGTTGTGGATGACATTTGTTAAAACGTATGAAATGTATGGGAATATATTTTTATCCAATAACAGGGAGTGCCACATGAAAGAAAATTACGATGCGGAATTAATGAAATTGGTAAACGAAAAACACGGTCACGCATTAGAGGAGCTTTATGATCGATATATAAAGCTTGTTTACGGCTTCGTTATGAAGTTTTGTAATGGGAATGAGGAGAAGACGAAAGAGATTATTCAGTTGGTCTTTTTGAGGCTATGGACAACAAACAGCCATTACGATCCCGCTCAAGGCAGCTTTGTGAATTGGCTCCTCACGATTACTCGCAATATTTGCATTGACTACCACCGCAAAGAGAAGAGGCATACGCAACACTATCAAGAGGAACATGAAGAGATCGCCGACCTTGCCAATGCAATCGAGCAACGAGTAAATATGAATGATATTGAGATGGCGAAAAACAAATTGCCGACGGCGCAAAGGAAATTAATCGATTTGCTTTATTGGAAAGGGTATTCTCTTTCAGAGATCGCCAAGCTGGAACAAGAGCCGCTCGGCACGATTAAAAGCAGGTTGCACCAAGCACTTAAAGGTTTGAGGAAACATCTGGAATTGGAGGATATAAAATGAGAAGGGATTGTGATCATTTAATTCCATATATAGCAAATGAGCTCAAGGAGAGCGAACGCATGGCCTTTGATGAACATTTAAAGAATTGTACGAAATGTAAGAAAGAATGTCAGGAATTGTCCCAGGCTTGGCATGCTTTGCCGTTTGATTATACCGAAATCGAGGTGCCTGAATCGCTAAAAGGCGAGGTGCTGGGTTTTGTTTTTGATCACAAAACGAAAAGCGATACGGAAACATTCATGGCTAAGATGAATAAGCTTGCGATGATGCTAAAAAACCATTTTACTCCAGTTTCAACCAGTATCTTGGCCGTCTTGTTGCTCGTGATTATTGGCCTTGAAATAGCGAATGTACAGGAAAAAAATCGTCATGCCGAAAATATACCCATTGAGATTTTAACGACCATTCCCTTAAAAGCAGCCAATCAAAGCCACCCGGGAACAAACGGCATCGCATATATTGTCCAGCAGGGATCTGAGAAAAATCTGGTGGTGCAGGTTCATGAATTACCCGGCGTCGAAGGTTCACAGGTTTACCAGGTTTGGCTGCTGAAAAACGGCACAAGGGAAAATAGCGGCATATTCAAGCCAGACGAAAACGGATCTGGAATACTGACCTACCAGCTCGCTGAAGGGCAGACTTTTGATCAAATCGGCATCACTGTTGAACCGGACGCCAACAGCAGCCAGCCAAAGGGAGAAAAAATAGCCGGGTCATAGATGGTAACAGAAAAGGGCAGATACATTTTAGTGACAAGGAATTAAAATACCATTGGACTGTAATAGCAGCTTATAACTCTGATGGAGAAGTTGGTTATTTTATTTTTACAGTCTATGTGGTTGAATCGAGAACGGGATAATTGATTTATGGGGCTAATAAAAAAAAGCAAGTGAAGTTCTCTTCACTTGCTTTTTTTTAGGGCTTTTTGGACAAATCCCTATTCTATAGAATAATAGTATAATTGCATTATTTAATACGCCATAATGTAGCGTGTTCTGTCTGAATTCGTTCAATCTTTTGTTGCAGCATACGTTTCTTTAATTCACGTTCAACTGTTTGTTCTGTTAACGAGTAGATAAAAGCTACTTCGTGTGTTGAAAGCGTATTGAATTTTATAAATAACTCTTCCATTGTTGGTAATGGTTTGCGTACAAGCTGTTCATCCATCATTTCTTGTAAAATATGTTCATAAACGTCATAGGAATAGTTACCACTAACTTTTAGACCCTCATCTTCAATACATTCATTGAAAAATACAATGCTAGGCACTTCATCAACTTCCATTTCACGTTTCATATACAAATCGCATTGGAAGGCACGTGCTGTTTCCTTTGACCCAAAGTCTGCAGAAAATTCTTTCATGTCTAATTGAACATCCTCCGCAATTTTTAACAGCGTAGCATAAGAATTTACATCTTGATGGTTGAGTATTACATATTCTTGTAGTTTCGACAAATAGCGAGCTCCTGCACGTTTGCCCTGTAACTCTGCTGCTTTAATAGCGATAGATGGTAAAACAGGGTGATTAATGTCGAGTTCGATACCAGATACACAACCCTTTACGCGCTTACTTAAACAATTCAAAGAGGCAAGCTCTGTGCTTAGTACAAGGCGCCAGGTAAAGTAATGATTGTATTCTAGTTGTAACTTACGAAGAATGGCTTGCATACTAAAAGCTTCAGGACAAAGTGGATCTACGAAAATATACAATTCAATAGGCTTATTAGCAGTAGAAATCTCAGGAGTTGGCTTTTGCAACATTTGAATATTATTCACGTAACAATTCCCCCTCATCGTCATTTGGTGTATTAATCATGTGATGAGCTGTTAATACTAAACGTTGATAATAAGTTTCGCGGAACTTCCCTTCCAAACCAACTTCATCCATCGCTTCGGACATACATTCAAGCCAAGCTTGAGCACGATCAGGTGTAATCGGAAAATTCATATGACGTGCACGCATCATTGGATGTCCATGCTCCTCAGTGAAAAGATTTGGTCCACCTAAATACTGTGTTTGAAATTGAATTTGCTTGCGGGCTGTCTCTGTCAAATCTTTCGGAAAGATTGGAATAAGATCAGGATGCTGAGCTACTCTTTTATAGAACGCATGAATTAGCTCTGAAAGTTTTTCAGCTCCCAGCTCCTCATAAGGAACAGTGTATTTTCGAGTCATAAGTTAAATGCTCCTTTAATTCTTTATATCGTAAAGTATAATTTTCTACTCGGTCATCTTCAAAAATGTGAATTTCTTGTGACTACCTTCATTCTATCAACGTCTTTTCGTTAACACAAACAAAGCGCTCTTTCGAAATGTTTTTCGCTAGAAAAACACAAATTTCACCACAATGGGTGAAATTTGCCGGAAAAGACTGTAATAACAGTGATTATGCGATTAAGCTGTGTAGTAATTCATCACTTTATTGACATAATTCTGCGTTTCTTTGAAAGGAGGAACGCCACCATACTTTGTAACGCGTGAAGCTCCTGCATTATAAGCAGCTAAAGCTAACGATGGATCATTATCGAATTTATCTAGCATTTGGCGTAAATATTTAGCCCCAGCCATAATATTTTGCTCAGGATCAAAAGCGTTTGTAACCCCTAAATATTGTGCTGTTTTGGGCATTAACTGCATTAATCCTTGTGCACCAGCATGACTAACCACTGTTGGATTAAAATTAGACTCTTGCTTAATCACTGCAGCGATCAGTTTCTCGGGTACATTATATGTAGCTGCTGCCTTTTCAATAATCGAAGCGTATTGGTTCGCTCCTGCTAATGCATTGGCATATGCTGTTGAACCAATGACATTATCTGAAACATAGGAGTCGAGTTTTGTACTAGATTGTGCGTTTGCTAATGCTGCCTGCACAGAATCAGGGATATAGACGGCATTAGAACCATTATAGAGCAATGATTGATACGCACTATTTTGCATGTTTTCAGACAACCCATTTAAACTACTAAGCTGGTTCATCATTGACGAGGCACTTGATACACCCCCGAGCAAACTGGATAATTTTGCACTATTAGCAGTTGTTGCACCACCGAGCAATTCGTTAATCATGTTTGAAAACATAGAATTACTGTCTGTAAGATTGTTTGACGTTGAATTTGCTGTAGAGCCTAGTGTTTGTAATGCTTGAATTTCAAGCATAGTTCTGAGTGATTGGATATCCAAGGAGTTGGTCACCCTTTCTTAATTTAAGCTATTAGTATTATTTTTTATTCATTTGTAATGCTTGCATAAAACGTGCGATTTTTTTATCCGCAGTTCGTTTTTCGATGCCATATTGCTGTAGAAATTCGTCGAAGATTGCATTTCCTTTTATTGCATCTTTTGATTCATATTCTACCTCATAATCGTCACACTGCAAATAGAAAGAATGGTCAAATACTAGAAGACCGTCCTTATAAGGTATTTCGACACGATCCGTTGTAAGTGAACCAAATATTCCTAATTCATCTAAAGGAATGTTATATAAAGCTAATCTTTTTGCTACTTCTTCGGCATAGAAGCCTTCACCAACAAGCATTTTCTTAGCTTGTTCAGCAGTTAATTCATCAGTTGTCTCTAAATGTGCATGCTCTGCACTTTTTTCTTTTAAAGTACATTCAAAGTATTTGTCGATTTGTCTAATACGAAGCCCGCTTTGTAATTTCCGAATAGCTTGGGAAGGAGTGTCGAAATAATGATTTGTTTGACGATGAATAGCATTTTCGGGAATGTGAAACTCTTGCAATAAATGCTCGTATTGTTGTTTTGTTAAGAGATTTTTGAATTCTATTTCAAGTTGTTGTGCCATTTATGCTCACCTGTTTATTTTTAAATTTTTTTACGTGTGTTGATTAGGAGAAAGATAGGTTGTTGTTGATGTGAAATTGGTTATTTAAAACATCACGTCTTGCGATCATGCCTCCGTGACCAACATCATTTTGGCCTAAGTGGCTCATCGGAAGCTTTGCTCTGTGCGAAAGCGAAGCGTCAGCAACAACAACAAAGTGCCCAGTCGGAGAGGAAATCAACCCCACGTCCTAGTTATGGATATGAGCTAAAAAGTTTAATTCATTGTTTTAATATTTACACACTGCAACTATTTACCCTGTATGCTAAAATAAGAGGAAGAGTACGAAAAAAAAGGGGAACCGCATGTGCGTAAAATTTATACAATAGAAACATTGAATTTTGAAAACGAGCAACTTCATTTTAGTTTAAACGACATTGAGGAAAATTTACAGTTAAAACCTGCTGCACAATTAATTGCAGATTCTGATGACTTTGCGTTTATTTATTTACTTGATGCAGGTGAAGATTATCATTACTTGCGTTTTCCACCGAGTAGTTGGGAACAACTTGTACATATTTTACAAAAAAAGAAGAATCCAAAGCTACAACTAGGTGAAGCAGTTATTGAACTGACAAATTTTTACGATGAATTAGAAATGCTCGTGTATAATATTGAAGGAAATTACAATTATGGAGCGGAATTTGTCCAGGCAGTGGAACAACACTTCAAGACATTTCTAGCTGAATAAAAAGACAAAACGAACAGACGGTGTTGGTTTTGTTTGATACCGAATGTCGGGAGGTTTTTCGATGGGACAATGGGAAATATTTTTAAGTCCTTATAAACAAGCAGTAGATGAGTTAAAAGTAAAATTAAAAGGTATGCGTTCGCAGTTTGGTATTGTTAATGCAAATTCTCCAATTGAATTTGTTACAGGACGTGTAAAGCCTTTAGCAAGTATATACGATAAAACACTAGAAAAAGGACTTGCGTTTGAGCCTTCTAAACAACTAGGTGATGAGCTAGGGGATATCGCAGGCCTTCGTATTATGTGTCAATTTGTAGATGATATTTCAACTGTTACGGAGCTAATACGTCAACGTAATGATATACGTGTAGTGGAAGAACGTGACTATATTACACATAATAAGCCAAGTGGATACCGATCATATCATATGATTGTGGAGTATCCTGTAGAAACGATACAAGGGGAAAAAGTAGTGTTAGCTGAAATACAAATAAGAACACTAGCTATGAATTTTTGGGCATCTATTGAGCATTCACTAAATTATAAATATAAAGGCATGTTCCCAGAGGAAATAAAAAATCGCCTTCAAAGTGCAGCAGAGGCTGCCTTTCGATTGGACGAGGAAATGTCTTCTATTCGCAGTGAAATCCAAGAAGCACAGGCTTACTTTAGTGAGTACAAAGAAGCATCGAATCCTAATTTACTATCCGAGAAGGAGCGTGACACACAATGAAATTTTCCATTCAATCACGTAGAGATGCACAATCGAACGAATTAATGGAGCTAGCCAGAACGTATTTGCAGGATTTTGGGCTAACTTATGATGAAGAAGCGCCTGAAATCGTAGTCTCTATTGGAGGAGATGGCACATTATTACATGCCTTTCATCGATATGCTCATTTGCTAGATCAAGTTGCCTTCGTAGGTATTCATACGGGACATTTAGGATTTTATGCGGACTGGAAGCCATCTGAATTAGAAAAGCTTGTTTTGTCCATTGCTAAAAAGGACTTTAACGTTGTGGAGTATCCACTTCTAGAAGTAAAGGTGGAGCATCATAATGCGGAATCCAATACGTATTTAGCGTTAAATGAAGCGACTGTGAAATCACCTGATGTCACGCTTGTTATGGATGTGGAGTTAAATGGTAATCAGTTTGAACGTTTCCGTGGAGACGGGCTATGTGTGTCGACTCCTTCGGGTAGTACAGCTTATAATAAAGCCCTCGGTGGAGCAATTATTCACCCGACTTTAGCAGCAATCCAAATTACTGAAATAGCATCTATCAATAACCGCGTCTTCCGTACAGTTGGTTCACCACTCATTTTACCAGCACACCATCACTGTATTTTACGTCCAGTTAATGAACAAAACTTTAATATGACGGTTGATCATTTACAAGTTACGCAAGGCGATGTGAAGTCGATTGCTTTTAATGTAGCAAGTGAAAAAGTACGTTTTGCTCGTTTCCGTCCATTCCCATTCTGGGAACGAGTACATGAATCATTCGTGGCAAATGAGTAAGATGGATACAAGGTTTACACTGCATTTTATAGCAGAAAAGGAAGGCCAGCTTCTAAGAGAGGCCTTAACTGAATGGCGTATTTCCAAGCGAGCTTTAACAGCCATTAAATTTGATGGAGGCCTACTAACAGTGAATGGTGTTGAACGCAATGTTAGACATCCTCTTCACATTGGGGATCGAGTTGAGGTGAAATTCCCTCCTGAAGAAAAAAGTGAAGGGCTCGCTGTTGAACATGGTGAACTTTCTATTATTTATGAAGATGAAGCTATTTTAGTGCTTAATAAGCCAGCAAATCAGAGTACGATTCCTTCACGAGAGCATCCAACACTTAGCGTAGCTAATCTAGTGTGCGGTCATTTTCTCAAACAAGGTCTAGCATCTACTGCCCATATCGTTACGAGACTAGATCGTGATACTTCTGGCTTATTATGCATTGCTAAACATGCTCATATTCATCATTTAACAGGACTTGCACAACGCAGTGGAGAAATTTCTCGACAATATGAAGCAATCGTCCATGGACATGTAGCTCAAGATATACAATCAATCATTGCTCCTATTGGTCGCAAAGAGACGAGTATCATTGAGCGAGAGGTGCGTGAAGACGGTCAATTTGCGCATACAGATGTGACAAGTTTAAAACGCTTTTATTTACAGGATGAACCGATGACACATATACGGCTAAAGTTGCACACGGGGCGTACACATCAAATTCGTGTGCATATGGCTTATATGGGACATCCACTTGTTGGAGATGAACTTTATGGCGGAAGTCGCGTCCATATAAATAGGCAAGCCCTCCATTGCGTGTCCTTAAAGATGCTCCATCCTTTAACAGGTGAGAGTTTACAATTCACAAGTAACTTAAACGAAGATATGCAGCAATTACTGAATGACTCCTTAGCTTAAAGTTTCGAGAACTGCACTATGACGAAGACTATCTAAACAGTCTATAGTTCACTAATTGTGAAAACTATTACTAAATCATGTTATATATTTAAGGAGATGTTCGCACAAACGGGCATCTCCTTATCATTTTTTATCTTTAATAGGGAAGGTTTTTCTTAACAGCACGTTAACAGAAAATCAAGTGATTGTAGGGTATAGTGAAGTAGATGGTTTTTTAGGCACATTACTATAAGGTGGGGTTGATTTCCGTTCCGACTGGGCGCTTTGTAGCTGCCGCCTCGCTTTCGCATAGAAAAAACATTTGTTGTTGCTGCCGCTTTGCTTTCGCACAGAGCAAAGCTTCCTGGGGGCATCCGATGAGCCGCTTGGGCCTACACGACGTAGGTCACGAAGCGTTAACACAGGACGTGATGTTTTTAGCCTTCGTTCCTCTACTGGCTCGCTCCATGGTCTCATCTGTGACGCTAATCCTCAAGGAGTCGCCCAGTCGAAACGATCATCAACTTATATACATGGCATACGTTACAATAAATATCATCTCCAACTTTTGGTGATGAGCCATTTTTTATTCAGTAAAGGTGAAAAATAGAAACTTTTATCCACAGATTTATCCAATTAGATTGTAGCAATGGTGCACATTGTTAAGAATTAAAAAAAGGGTTTGCAGAAAAGGTACAATACACACTATTATATAAAAGGTAGATTTACGGCATTGTCCGTATCAATGATTTAACTTATTTCAGCAAATGTTTTCTGTACCGAAAGCATAGCAACAGGTTCAAATGAATTTACTTTTCGGCGGTTGGTCAAACACCCGCTGAAATAATTTAAAGCCTCCGGCGGATGTCACTGAATCGGAAAGGAGTTCTTTGTGCAAGCACAAAGCCGATTCTGGACGCAATTATGCCGAGGCATAATTGATTCTCGGAAGGAGGGGACAAGCATGATAGAGGAAAGAAATGAAAAGGATGATGTCCAATTCGACGAGGCACGTTTGCGAGAAATGCTCGAAGCACATGATATTGACGCATTTCGCGATGAGTTTTTAGAGCTTCATCCGTATGATCAGGCAACGTTTTATGAGAAGGTGGAACCTGATATAAGGAAGATCATCTATGCGTTCTTGTCTCCGACGGAAATGGCTGATATTTTTGAGGCAATCGAAATAGATGATGATGAGTACACAGCGTATCTAGCTGAGATGGCTCCGGCATATGGTGCAGAAATGCTTTCTCATATGTATGCAGATGATGCTGCAGACGTTTTAAATGAGTTGGATACAGAGCAACGTGAAAGCTATTTAGGCATGATGGATGAGGAAACAGCTGAAGAAATTAATGAACTATTAAGCTACGATGAATATACGGCTGGTTCTATCATGACAACAGAATATGTAGCTATTCCAGAAAACTCCACTGTTCGTTCAGCAATGGCGATTTTACGAAAAGAGGCGCCAGATGCTGAAACGATTTATTATATTTTTGTCGTTGATGAAGCACATCGATTAACAGGCGTTATTTCACTTCGCGATTTAATTATTGCTGATGAAGATACTCTTATACGTTCGATTATGAATGAACGTGTTGTGATGGTGCACGCAGGGGATGACCAAGAAGAGGTTGCTCAAATTATGAAGGACTATAATTTCTTAGCAACTCCAGTTATCGACGATAAGGGAGAATTACTAGGGATTATTACAGTCGATGATATTATTGACGTTATTGATGAGGAAGCATCGGAGGATTACTCTAAATTAGCGGGTATTTCCGATATGGATAAATTTGATACGACCTCATTTCAAGCGGCAAAAAAACGCTTGCCATGGCTTGTCATATTATTATTTTTAGGGATGTTAACAGCAAATTTAATGGGACAGTTTGAGGCAACGTTAGAACAAGTTGCGTTACTCGCTGTGTTTATTCCTCTCATTTCAGGTACTTCCGGAAATAGTGGAACACAGGCACTAGCGGTAGCTATACGAGGAATTGCGACAGGAGACGTCGAAGAACATAGCAAGCTAAAATTACTACTACGTGAAGCAGGAACAGGCTTAATGTCTGGAGTTGTATGTGGAATAATTGTGATCGGTATCGTCTATATTTGGAAACAAGAGCTTATTCTTGGAATGTTGGTAGGTGCAGCGCTTTGTGGTTCTATTTTAGTGGCAACACTTGCAGGTTCTTTTATCCCACTGCTTATGCATCGCCTGAAAATTGATCCAGCTGTCGCATCAGGTCCATTTATTACAACATTAAATGATATTACAAGTATTTTAATTTACTTAGGTTTGGCGACAGTTTTCTTAAGTCAAATAGCCTGAGAACCAAATTCCTTTCCTTTGCATATTGTATGAAAAAAGGGAAGTGAGTAATGTGGGTCGAGAGCCACGCTTGTTTATAAAATCACCAACATATTTTCTAAATATTTCTAAGATGCTACATGAACTTGATTTGAATGAAAGTACATCGGTGTATGTAAAGGATGGCTATTTCAACGAACAAACTATTGAAGAAAAAGAAGAAGAACAAATAGATCCGTATTTACTGAAACAACTTCAATTTTTAGAAAAGCCGTTTCGGCAAAAAGCCTATCAACCGTTAGTCATATCTTTGAAAGATGGTAGGAATTTACGCGGTACTGCATCTGAAGTACAGACTGATTCATTGATGCTAACTTCTTTAGAATTAAAGTCACAAGAGATTATCTATTTTGAAGATATAAAACAAATATTATGGCGAGGTAAACAATTACCTACCTTATGAAAAAGGTGTACAGCAGAGGATGCTGTACACTTTTTTTTGTGTAGTGTGTCAAAGGAGAAAAGATTAGTCACAAATCCCTAAGTCAACATCAGCAATACATTGTACAGCGCAGAAACATGATAAATCTACAGTGATACAGCTTTCAGTTGAATTCCAATCATCTACTTTACATATTTTTTTCATGTTGACACAGCAACCATCACGACTTAATAGGTCTACTGTACTTTCACTAGAGTCAAATGAACATAAAGGCTCTAAAACACGCAAAGTGGCGCAGCACTCATCGAACATATCTTCTACACGGAAAAATACTGATGTACATTTACATGGATCTGCTGTTGGAGAACTAAAGAATGCTTTGAAAGGAGTACCATCTTTGGTAATTAACATGAATACACGTGTATCTGCATGAGAGCGTGCAGGACTTACTATGCCTCCAAGTGGTTCTAAGAAACAGTTAGCTGTACATGGTTGACATTCTTCTCTCACCGCTTGATTTTGAATGTCTAAAATAGCGCGTACTACGTCACAAACGCAGCCTGCTGAATGGATTGGTCCAATAGGATTTGTTGGCTTGCCACAACCCATATTGTCACCTCCTTTCCTCGTTACTACTTCTACAATATGTACTTATGAAAAATGGACTCGGGCTTTCGTATATATAGTCAAATGAATAGTTTTTTTATGGTTGGAGAAACTTTAAAGAAAAGGAGGGTAAAACTTGAAGCTATTAGGAATTATGTTACCTCTATTAGTCAGTTTAACGCTTTTAAGTGGTTGCGGTGAAAAAGAAAAATTTATTGTCTATGGTTCACCAGAAAATGAAAAGGAAGTTGAAACCATTTTAAAAGAACAGGACTTTGTGGACAGAGCAACGGTTATCCAATATGACAATAGTATGCTTGTAGCAGTTCAGATTAAACCATGGGATAAGTGGAAAAAGGCTAAATTAGAGAAAAAGTTGCAAAAGAAATTTGATGAAAAATATCCAAACAAAGCCATTTTGGTTTCAGCTGATTATAAAATTTATTATGAAGCCAATAAAATAAAAAAGGATAAAGTTGAAGATAATAAACTGAAAGAAAAAATCAAGGAATTGAAAGAGCTTTCAAAGGAGGAGACATAAATGGAAAAAGAGCAATATAAAAAATTAGAACAAAATGTCACACCGAAGCCTCCCTACTTAAAGAATGCCGCAAAGGCTTTTATTATAGGAGGCATTATTTGTACAATTGGACAAGCTGTTTCACTTTTTTATATGATCTTCTTTAATTTTACGGAAGCGACAGCTGGAAATCCAACAGTTGCAACAATGGTGTTCTTTGCCATGGTTTTAACGGGCTTTGGTTTATATAAGAGAATTGGTCAATTTGCTGGGGCTGGATCGGCTGTGCCTGTTACGGGCTTTGGGAATGCTGTCATTTCAGCTGCTATTGAGCATAGATCTGAAGGATTAGTACTAGGTGTTGGTGGGAATTTATTTAAATTAGCCGGTTCAGTTGTATTATTTGGTGTTGTATCCGCTTTTTTTGTTGCCCTTATTAAATATATTCTTGTGACGATAGGAGTGGTTTCATGGTAATTGTCTTTCAATCGAAGCCTTCCTTAATAGCAGGTGGTGTAGTAGCAGGTCCACTAGAGAAACGTAGTATATTTAGTCAATATTTTGATGCGACCTATGATGATGAACGTTGGCAAATGAAAACAAATGAACAGGGCCATCGAAAAATGGTTGAAGAGGCTTGTGAATCTGCCATGAAAAAAGCGGGCGTGAAAAATATGGACATTGATTACTTGATGGGTGGCGATTTAGTGAATCAAATGACCCCGACCAATTTTGCGGCCAGAGACTTAGACATTCCTTTTATCGGATTATTCTCAGCATGTGCCACCTCTGTATCTTCAGTAATTATTGCGAGCCTTTTAACAGAAGTAGGTGCCTCTAATTTATCGCTAGCTGGTGCATCTAGTCAACATAATGCAGTGGAACGGCAATTCCGCTATCCAATCGATTATGGCTCACAAAAGCCGCAAACTGCTCAATGGACCGTAACAGCTGCTGGTTATGCTCTTATTGGTAAGCATCATGAAGAATACCCTTCTATTGAAGCAGCAACAGTTGGAAAATCGATTGATTACGGTATGGATGATCCATTTCACATGGGCGCAGCGATGGCACCAGCTGCTTTTCAGACGATTCAATCCCATTTAGAGCAGCGTAATCAAAAAATTTACCACTATGATTTAATTTTAACAGGTGATTTAGGTCAACTTGGCTTAAAACTGCTAAAAGGAATGTTTGTTGAAAGTGGCATAAAGAGTGAGGAGCTAACGTTTTTACGTGATGCAGGTGCAGAGTTTTATGGACAGGATGAAACATTTCAATCCGGTGCAAGTGGTGCAGGTTGCTCGGCTGCTGTTTTTTTTAGTTATGTGATCCAACAGATGCGGGCAGGTACCTATAAACGAGTACTTCTTGTGGCGACAGGAGCATTACTGTCTCCGCTTACATTTCAACAGGGCGAGACAATTCCATGTACGGCACATGCAATTGAAATTACAATGAAATGAGGCAAAAGCTATGGTTATGACATTTGTATTTGCATTTATTGTAGGTGGCCTTATTTGTGTTATAGGCCAATTACTAATGGATGTTGGTAAATTAACACCCGGACATACATTGAGTACTCTAGTCGTAGTTGGGGCAATTTTAGACGGAATGGGCTTGTATGAACCTCTAATTGATTTTGCAGGTGCTGGTGCAACAGTCCCTATTACATCTTTTGGCAACTCTTTAACGCACGGTGCAATGGCTGAGGCAGAGAAACATGGACTTGTAGGTGTGTTGACTGGGATGTTTGAAGTAACAAGCTCAGGAATCAGTGCTGCCATAGTCTTTGGCTTTATTGGAGCATTAATTTTTAAACCAAAAGGAAATGTTGACTAGACGAATACCCCACCCATTTCTACACCGAAAACATATTATAGGTTGTAGAAGGGAGGGGTATTTTTATGGGATATCAAGGCTGGTGCACACAACAGTATGGAGGAAATGTTGGTAGCTGGAACGATAGTTATTGCGGAGGCGATTACTACGGTGGCTATTGTGGCCATGGTCAGAGCTCAACATTTGTTCTAATTGTTGTCCTATTCATTCTTCTAATTATTGTCGGCGCTACTTTCATGTAATTTAACATCTATTGACCTAAAGCCTCTGGCGGATGTCACGGAATCGGAAAGGAGATCTTTAAGTAAGCACAAAGCCGATTCCAGACACAATTATGCCGAGGCATAATTGATTAAATGTGACATTAGATAAAAGGCTTTAGCTTTTCTTCAGAGCGCCCCATGATCTGAACCAAAGTTTAAAGCCTTCACTCGTTGTTAAATATTTCGTTCATAAAAAACAATGGAAATAAAGAATTGTAACTGATAGGAGGGGGAACATGCATCGCGGGTTTTTTAATTCAATTGAACAGAAAACAGGGGTATCAATGGAGGAAATCTTCGCATTAGCAAATGCAATTCAGCATGCAGATTTTAAAAATGAAAAACAAGTTAGAAAAATCGTACGACGTGTAAGTAAGATATCTAAGAGACAAATTACGCAAGAGCTTGAGGATAAAATAGTACAATCTATTATTCAAGATGGTGATTCACTAGATTTAGATAAAATCACTAAAATGATGAAATAGTATGATATATCCACTAGGCAAAGCAATTTGTCAAAAAGGTTGGGTAAATGGACGTTCATTGATAATTCAACCTTTTAAACAATTAAAAAAACAAAAAGGGTGTTACGATATGCATCAGCATTATCGTAACACCCATTGGTCTTCATTCACAGAATAGAAATTAAGAAACTCAGACTAAGGAATTCCTGTTGTTCTAAATTATTTTTTCCATAGCACGATGTGGGATACCAGCGTCCATAAACTCAGGAGATGTTACCGAATAGCCAAGCTTTTCATAAAAAGGAATAGCATAGCTTTGTGCATGGAGTTTTAGTTTTTTCTTATTAATAGAAATGGCATGATTCTCCATTTCCTTCATTATTAAAGCACCTAGTTTTTTGCCACGCTGATCTTGTAAAATACAGACACGTTCAATTTTTGCTGTATCGTTTTCAATACCACGAAGACGTGCGGCACCTACTGGCTCACTACCCTCATACATAATGAAATGCGTTGAAGATGCATCCTCAGTATCACATTCTAGATGTAGCGGCACACCTTGCTCTTCAACAAAAACCTGTTTGCGAACTGCAAACGCATCCTCATGCTCTTTTGCTGTTTCCACAATCTTAACGTTGTACAAGAATTACTCAGCTCCTGACAATCGGAATGTTTCATATGTTGTCCACGAGCCATCTTCCAATTGGTATAAAAGATGAATACGATCAATTGTATCTTTTTCGTCAACACCTGTCATACGTAATTGCCCAAAGATGTCATCGTGCTCAGAGGCTGTCATTTTTTGAGCAATTGTAATATGTGGTACAAAAACATGTTTAGTTTCTCCATACGGAATTTTTTCTATTAGTGCATCATGAAATGCTTCTAATTGTTCTGTCGGCTCAATGCGGAAATAAATTGCATTGGTTGTAGGGAAAAACGAACTTATGCGTGATGCATGAATGTTTAAAGGTGCATATTTGGCAGCAAGTTCATCTAATTGATTTACGATGGATTTAATATCCTCGTCTGTTGCTTCAAAGCTGTCCTTGAACGTCATATGCGGTGTGATTTTCGCATAATGCGGATCGTAACGTTTGCGATAAGTATTAGCTAGGTCTTGCAATTTTTTTGATGGAAATGCCACAATACCGTACTTCATAGTCCATTACCTCCCGAAAGTAAACAATTTTTCTATTAAAGTATAACAGATATTTCGCTTTTCGTAATTTGAATCGCCCAAATTAATTGAAATTTTCGATTAATGCACGACGTAAATCAGGTTTCCAATATTTCCACGTATGATTGCCGTCAAACTCGTCATAAAATGTAGAAAATCCTTTGCTTAACATAAGGTCATGCAATTGACGATTCGGTGTTAAAAAATCCTTTATTGTTTTGTCCATTGTCACCACTTGGTCTTCTTTTTTTCCGACAATATGATAAATAGAAATTGCCCCTGGATCTTTAAATTTTTCAACAGCTTTAAGTACATTTTCGTCGACATATGGTGACTGTAAAATCGCTTTACCAAAAATACTTGGATATTTTAAAGCAGCCATTAAGGAAGCAGTTGCAGCCATAGAGTCACCTATCACTGCACGACTCATACCCATTTGGTAAGTTGCAAATTCAGCATCTAAATAGGGCACAAGCTCATGTGCTAAAAAACGCAGATAAGCTTCATGTTGCTCTCCGCTAGGGATATATTTGTGACGTCGATCCTTAATATCTTTATATGGGACGAACGCGATAATTAAATTTTCGATTTCATAGTCATCGATAAGTTCATCAGCTAGTTTTGTGATACCCCCAAGTTGGAAATAATCCTTGCCATCTGATGCAATTAAAATATTATATTTATATAGTGGAGAATAATTTGCAGGGACATAAATATAAAGCTGTAATTCCTCCTGCAACGCTTCACTATAGAACTTTAAGTCCTGTACTGTTCCCTTATCCAATGATGCCACTCCTTCATGTGTTTGTGAGAAAATTGTACCATATACGAAAGTAAAGGTATAATAGATTGGGCTAGCACTATACTAGCAAAAAAAAACGAAATGAGGGTTATTTATGCATAATAAAAGTACTCGCATACACTCTGATGAAGTTGCGAAGGCAGCCCAAGCTGCACTCATTCGTCGTGGTGTATCGCTAGAGGATATTGCTAAAATCGTTTATGAAATGCAAAAGTCCTATAATGAAGGCTTAACATTAGACCATTGTATTCATTCTGTCGAGCGTGTATTACGCAAGCGTGAAGTTCAACATGCTTTATTAGTAGGTATTGAATTAGATGAACTGGCAGAGAAAAAATTATTATCTGCTCCATTACAGCAAATAATAGAATCCGATGAGGGTTTATTTGGTGTGGATGAAACAATCGCACTTGGATCTGTTTTTACATATGGTAGCATAGCGGTAACAACTTTCGGTCACTTAGACAAGCAAAAAATTGGTATTATTAAGAAGCTGGACACAGAACCAGGACATCATGTAAATACGTTTTTAGATGATTTAGTTGGCAGTATTGCAGCTTCTGCAGCATCTCGTATTGCCCATCGTATGCGTGACTTAGAAGAAGAGGGCGAGACATTTGCAGATATAACGCCAAAAGAGCTAGGACCAAAACCAAAATCACATAATGAAATTTAACAAAGCTTTACTATATAAAACAGAGCCTCCTCTTTCACTTTAGGAGGCTCTGTTTTTAGTATGCATAGGCAATTGTTTTGTATACTCACACACGTCTTTTATAAATTCTTTAAAATATTACTGCTCAACACGTTATAAGATAAAAATAGTCAGTTTGTTGAAGTATCCTCAAATCATCGAGTTGCTTGCACCTACATAGCTTGAATGTAGTAGCCTGATATTTTACAATAGAAACATCGTGAAACTTTTTAAGGTTTTTGATTAGTGAAGGATGCTGTTTGAAAGCTTCTTTAAATGTAATAAAAATGTGAGGGACCTACTACATGAAAATGCAAGATATAAAAACGTTAATTACGAGTGGTACAATCATTCTAGCGGTTGCATTGTATATGATTTTTGGCAGATCACCTGCCGAAGAAAAGAATGCAACAACAACTACCGACCAGCAGGGTACTATTTCCATTGAACAGGTTGAAGAAAAAACAGGAAATAAGCGCTTTGATGTTGACTATATTAAAGCATATGATGGCGATACAATTCAGGCGACAATTAACGGAAAGAAACAAAAAATTCGCTTACTGATGGTAGATACACCAGAGATGAATTATAACAAAGGTGAAGCACAGCCTTATGCTAAAGAGGCGAGAGATTATACGATTAAATTGTTAGAAAACGCTAAAAAGATAGAAGCGGTTTACGATGTTGGACCAGAAACAGATAACTATGATCGACTATTAGCCTATGTCTTCGTGGATGATGTATTATTGCAGGAATCTTTATTGAATGAAGGGCTTGCGGCAGTTCGCTTTATTCATAAACCAAACAATACGTTTGAGGATGAGTTTAGAGAAATCCAACAAGGTGCAGAAAAAGAAAAGTTAAATATTTGGTCACATAAAAATTACTTCCAAAAAGATGGTTTCCATCCGGAGGTATTAAAATAAAAAACAAAAAATCATTTACTGTTTCGAACTGCTTTCTTTCAAGTGGACAACGGAAATAATAAAAATATATTAAGCGGCTTGAACCCTGAATTCTAAAGGGCTCAAGCCGCTTAATCGTTTCTGGTGGTAGCGATAGTGATTATTAAAATGAATTCACAGCGTTATTATTGATAATTATTCTGAAATAAGGAATTTTTACCTTGGCAAAAGAAAGTGAATGAGGTAGTTAAACAATGGGTATGGAAATGAAAGAAGAGAGGAACAGTGTGGAGCTATAAGAAGAAGAAGCGGTTTAGATTAAAAAATGATCTAACCGCTTCTTTTTTATCTGAATGATGTTGTTATTCCTTTGAAAATGTGTAAAGTCATATTGACATGTTAAAAGTGATGCTGCCCATGATAATCATATTAAACCCTGAATTGCGCTGCTAAATCTCTTAACTCCTCTGCCAAGTTTGCAAGTGCATAAGCAGATGATGAAATTTCTTCCATTGATGCCGTTTGTTCTTCAGTTGCAGCAGAAATACTCTCTGTGCCGGCTGTAGTAGATTTAGTTATGGAGTGGATTGTATTCATACTACCAACAATTTCTTCAGTTCCAGCTGCCATTTGCTCGACCGCTGCAGATACTTCTTCTACTTGCATCGTAACACTTTGAATGGCACCTTGAATTGAAGCGAAAGTTGTACGTGTACTTTCTGTTGTTTTAATCCCTTCATTAACTCCTGCTGTTACTAACTTCATTGATTCAACAGCCTTTTGAGTATCTTTCTGTGTCTCTGAAATCAATACTTCAATTTGGTTAGAAGACACTGCAGACTGTTCTGCTAATTTCCTAACTTCATCAGCAACGACGGCAAAGCCTTTTCCATGCTCACCAGCACGTGCGGCTTCAATTGCGGCGTTCAGGGCAAGGAGATTTGTTTGTTCAGCAATTGCTGTAATCGAATCAATAATTTGACCAATGTCATTAGAACGTTTTCCTAACAAGCCGACAACTTCGGATAAGCCATTTACTCGTTCTGTAATGTCCATCATTTGTTGATTCATTTGATCCGCGGCATTCATACCATTTATCACCAGGGATAAAGAATCACCTGAAAGCTCGGTAACAGCTTGAGCATTTCCAGCTACTTGTTGCACACCTGTGGAAAGCTCATTGACAGTATTGACGGTGTTAGACACATTGTTTAGTTGCTCTACTGATCCATGAGCAATAGTTTCCATCGTATTTGCAACCATCTCTGTTGCCTTCGTAGTTTCTGCTGCATTGGCGTTTAATTCTTCAGATGCTGATGCTACATGATTAGCAGTTTCAGTCACTTTTGTAACCGTATTACGAATATTGTTAATCATCGAATTAAATGATTGGGTTAATTGACCGATTTCATCCTTAGATGAATAAGTACCTTGCACAGTCAAATCGCCATCGCCTGCTTTTAACATATTAGCCTGCAACTCTTTCACTGGATTTACAATTAAACGTGCAATCCATGTTGCCAATGTAATAAAGAAAATAATGGCCACAACAGAGAGAATGGCAGAAATAATCATAGTAGTGAATAGACTTTGTTTATTTTCTTCATTCAGTTGATTGGCATCTTCAGAACATTGAGTCATAAGATTGCGTGCATCACTTGCCATATTCTCAGCAAAATCATCTAAAGTTGTGGTGTAAATAGAATAGGCTTCGTCGTTTCGGTTCTGACTAGCTAAATCAATAACATCTGCCATGGTGCTCAAATACCCATCAACATTGGATTTAAGAGACTCTAACAGTTTTTGTTCATCTTTATTTCCATTGAAAGTGGCTTCAAATTTCACGATCAAGTCTTTAATACTTTCAGCTCTCTCTGAGATCATTGTCTTTAGGTCAGCATTATCATTTGCATCCGTAGTAATCATGAGTTCTAAAACGAAAGAATCCATCGCACGAATATCAGTTCGAGTTTGGCCGATATATTGAATTGGCAAAAGTGACTCGTCGTACATTTCACTAGATTTTTTTGCCATATCCTTAATGTAATAAAAACCAACGCCTGAAATAATTAGTAAAAATATAACAGCGGATGAAATAAGTGTTAGAATTTTCTTTTTAACCGATAAGTTTTTCAAAATATTCCCTCCATTAGCTCAATTATCTTCAAAAAAGTGGGATATAGTAATAATTTTGGATATATTGAGTAATTTAGATTTGGTAATAATATACCACATCCCAGTCTTTGATAAGAGAAGAGAGAATTATGGGATTTTTATGAAAAATAGAAGATTACAGCTTATTGCAATCGAGTTTACTGACGGTAGTAACATGACACCACTATAGATTTATAAAAAAGATTGAACATTTAAAACAAAGGCATTTAAAACAAAGTTCGATTATTTAAAATAAAGATTGATTCAAGCAAAAGATGATAAAGAAAATAAAAGGGACAAATAAAAGATGGTATATTGTTCGAAGATAAGAAAGGGGTTAATCCCTAAATCATTGTTTAATGACTTTTAGGATAACCCCGAATTTTTCCTGGTTAATGTTGTGGAAGATAGTCTTGGCCGTTTATCGTTACTTTAGAAGCTGAGATAAGGATTTCTTTATTTGCAATAAAATATGGGTCTAAAATATTGTAAAATGCTTCCCATTTTTCTTCAATTTTTTCTTGTTCTTCCTTTTCATCGAGAGCTAAGATTTCTTCATAGAGCTGTTTTAATTGCTTGCTATCTGCTTCACTAACTTCGAATTCAAAGTCAGCCATGTATTCTTCAAATGTTTGAGGCTTTAAGAACTGATTAAGGATCCCGTAGAATTCTTCATGTAGTTTATCATACAACTCATCATTTTCATCTTTTAATGCTTTTTGTAAATCCCTATGAAGAGTTTTTAGTTTGGCTAAGGTTTCTGCAGGGATCTCTAAAATTTCCGTGACTTTCATACAGCTAGCCATAAATTCTTCAAATGTTTCTGGTGCATTTAGCTCATCTAAATATGGTTCAAGGATTTTATCAAATTCTTCATATTTTTTGTTAGCTTTTTCCTCATCACCACTTTTTTCAAGCTTTATCCATTCTTCATAAATAGCTTTAAGTTGTGCGTTATCGTTTTCTTTAATAACAATATTTTTCTCATTAAATCCGTATTCTTTCATATACTCTTCAAATGATTGAGGTTGCCAATTAGCTAATGTATACGGCTTTATGATTTTATGTATTTCTTCGTAAATTTTTTTTAGTTCCTCATGTTTCTTTTCTATCTCTTCATCTGTTAGTCCTTCTACTTTTGTAAATTCTTTGTGTACGTGTTTCATTTCATTAAACAATTTTTCTAATTTTGTTAGATCTTCTTTTGTTATCTCTTTAGGCATGTCTTTTTTAAATACTTCAAACGTGAAGAAGTCTGAAAAACTCTCTGCAATGTTACCTTCTACAGAGATTTCTTGTCCTTCTACTAATTTCATTTTTTCTATTTGCTCATCAGAAAATTTATGGAAACTGATAAAGTAATTTTTGCCATCTTTTCCTTTAAGGTTCATTCCATCGTCGTAGATGTTTTTAATAGTTCCTGTAATTTTTTGTTCAAGTTGAACAGTAATACTACTATTATTTGTTGTTTCTACTGATGCAGCCCCTGCTTGAAGTGGTGTCAGAACAGCCATTCCAATTGTAAGTACTGAAGCAATCATCCAAGTTTTTTTAATCGGTTTTTTCATATGTATTTCTCCTCGTATTAAAAATAAGTTATTACCATTAATTAGACGATTTACCATTTGAAAAAGTTTGTTGTTTTAAAAAAAAATTGGAGAAATGGTAAAAAGTTTATATAGTAAAAGGTATTCGGAAAAGTAGTGTGCAGTATTATTAAACTAGCGTAAGCAGGTTAGTTGAAAAATGAACAAGAAAGTGTTGTAAAATAATGTGAAAAACTGAAGACTTGGGAGATGTGTAAATTTGGCTTATATTCACGAGTTTGGAATAGTTGCATGTATTGAAAAAAAAAAGAGTATGTTAGTTATGAACCTGAAAAATATAATTGCATAGGTGTAGATGGGGGTCTTTTTGATGAACTTATGTCTAAGGATTTTGGTGAAAAAACGAATCATCTAGAAACATTTGCACATAACACAAATAGACCATATAAAAGCCTCGACTATTTTGGAATAACATTGATACCGCCAAGTTCTCGTAAACAATTTTTAAATATGGTTAGTGAAGCAAACGACGAGTACAAATCAGAAGAACTTGAAGAACTGATGAAAAAAATAGTTGAAGCAATAAAAGAAGATAAATGGATGATTCATTTTGGTGTTTAATACTGTAAATACATACAAGTAAGCTTAAGAGGTGATTGTTCAATTAGAGCAATCGCTTCTTGTGCTAACGATGCAGGTTACTGTTTTGAAAAAAGTTTAACCAGAAACCATTCCTTTATTTTCGAACAAATTTTCTTTACTCATGTTTTACTAAAACGATTTTCAATATTATAGATGTACAATGGTAAATATAGAAAAATGATATACCTAGAAAGGTGATGGAGTTATGTTTATAGTTCTTTTAGAGTATATGAAACCATTAAATGTAGTCGAAGATTTTTTGAAAGAACATGTAGATTTCTTAGATAAACATTATAAAGGAGGCGACTTCATTTTTTCTGGACGACGTGATCCTAGAATTGGTGGAGTTATTTTGGTTAACTCGAATGATGAGGCTACGGTTCAGGAAATGTTAAAAGAAGACCCTTTTTATATAAATAAAGTTGCTGAATATGAATTAATTAAATTTACGCCAACTAAATATGCCGATGAGTTCTCACCATTTGTTAATAGCTAATTTGAAATAGAGAATAAGACATCCTGAAAATGATTAAACTTTTTTATAAAAAGTAATTTCATATGTATATATTTAGAGCAGGTTTTGAGCAATCTTTTTTCAAAACCTGCTCTTTCTATTGGTTCATTTATTAAGGGTCTTAATTTGATTAAACTTTATTTCGAAGTAACAAAATGTAGTAGTACGTTCAACCGAAAACTAAATTAATGGCTGTTTTCTCAAAGGTTGTTGAAAGTGCTGTTCCTAGAACAAGCGAACATCAATCAGGATTAGCAATTGACGTTAGTGGATCTGATGGATCTTGTGCAGCAGATGACTGTTTCGCGAATACAGAAGAGGCAGCATGGCTTGAAGATAACGCCCATAAATATGGGTATATCATTCGCTTTCCAAAAGACAAAGAAAATATTACTGGCTACCAATATGAACCGTGGCATATTTGTTATGTTGGGGTAAATTTAGCCACTGAGTTATATAATAAAGGGTTAACATTGGAAGAATATTATGAGTTGCACAAGTGAGTAGAGTGAGAAAATAACAATGAGTATCTTAAAAGTATAAAATTCTTCCAATTAATTTAGTGGGCTCCTATTGAAGAATGGGGGCTCTTTTTTGAATTAAAAAAACCGAAGTGATATATAAAACAAGCTCCTCTATCAATTGGATCATCACCATAGCGTGTGGTTGATTTCCGTTCCGGCAGGCACTTTGCCGCTGACGCTTCGCTTTCGCGCAGATAAAACAATTGTTGCTGCCGCTACGCTTTCGCACAGATAAAAATTCTAAAGGGTTCAAGCCGCTTAATCGTTTCTGGTGGTAGAGATAGTGATTATAAATGAATATCACAGCGAATGTTCTTCTAAACTAAAAGGTGCCCCAAAGTGATCGGGTGCAGTTTATTTGAAGTTGAAAGAGTATTTTTAGGTGCATATTGAAGTTAATGTTGCGACGAAAATTATTTCCAAAATAATAGATTTGAGGATTTGGTTTCAAAAAAATGGTAAGTGAACAAAATAGTTGATTTTTTATCTTTGATTTATTTAATTGTTTTCCATTCCATATAGCGAAAAAACGAAATTTCGAATGGATTGATAAACACATATGATAAACGTATAGAAGATCAATAGAATTTGGAAAGGATGAATCAAATATGGCAGTAGAAAAACGAGATGTACTAGTAATTGGTGCTGGGCCAGTAGGGATGACAGCAGCCCTTGCCTTGGCAAAAGAGGGTATTCAAGCCACAATTATAGAGGCGGACCCACAAAATCGTGAGCGTGCAGGAAGTCGTGCTATTTATATTCATAAAGCCACATTGGAGCTATTAGAAGATATTTCAACGGGGCTTGGTTTTAAATTAGCTGAGATCGGAATCGTTTGGCCAGTAAAACGGACATTATATAAAGGAGATAATATTTATAAGCGTGTGTATGAACCACCAAAGCCAAACACATTACCTGCTTTTTCATCGTTACATCAACATGAAATTGAAAAAGCATTATATGCAGCCTGCTTAGCCGCTGGTGTTGAATTTAGATGGAATGAGCCTGTTAGTGAGGCCAAAACAACAGAAACAGGTATAACGATTACAACAAATCAAAATGAATGGCATGCGCAATATGCTATTGCAGCAGATGGGTCACGTTCTGTCGTTCGCCAATCGTTAAATATTAAATTTGAAGGGCCGCGTACGTCAGATACATTTGTTGTGGTTGATGTGAAGGAGGATAAAAACAACCCTTTACCGATCGAGCGTATATTCCATTACCAGCATCCTTTAGTGGATGGGCGTAATGTGATGTATGTACCTTTTGCAGGAGGCTGGCGCTTAGATTTGCAATTATTAGAAGGCGACGACAAAGAATACTTCGGTTCTGAAGATGGTGTACGGGAATGGTTGCCCAAAGTATTTCCAGCCTCGTATGCAGAGAACATTACATGGATTTCAACGTATACATTTTACCAAGTTGTAGCCGAAACATATACAGATGGGCATGCACGTATCGTATTAGCTGGTGAAGCTGCACATTTATTCGCTCCATTTGGTGCACGTGGTTTGAATTCAGGTGTCCCAGATGCGATCATTGCAGCACGTGGTATTGTAACCGCATTACGTACAGAAGATAAAACAGTAGCAAAAGAGGCTGTATTAGCAGCGGCAAATGAGCGCCTATATGCAGGACAATACAATCGTGAATGTTCAAATTTAGCACTTGAGCATATTCAAGGAACATCTGAAGACATTCGTTTAAAGCGAGAAATATCCGCGTTTTTAGCACCACATATCCCAGCACTTGGAAAGTGGCTAGACGAAGGACCATTTGGACCACGTTCAGGGCCAACACTTACTACAAAATATTAGAATACAACGTAACAAATCTGAATCCCGTTAACATTGGGCTCAGATTTGTTACTTTTATGCCATTAACTATAGTAACCTAACAATTCTGAAATTTCAGCTGCTGCGTTTTTTAATTCCTCTAAAATAACCGTATAATCATCTTTTGAAATTGTACTTTCGTGTGCAATTAATGTGATAGCGGATACGACCGATCCAGTGTAATCTCGAATAGGATAAGCAAAACTAATATAGCCAATAGAATATGTATGCTCAGTTACTGCAAATCCTTGTTTATAAATGTTCTCCAGTTGTTGCCGTAATGCCTCACCTATATGTGTATATGGCGTATATTTTTTTAATGGTTGTTGTACATACTGATTAATAGTAGTCACATGCTGATGTGCTAAAATGACTTGTCCCTCTGCTGTACAATGTACATCCTTTGTAAAACCCATTGCTGTAGTAATTTCAGTTTGGGCATGAGGTATACATTGTAAAAAGTATACAATTTTTTTATTTTCAATTAAGCATAAATTTACAACTTGTCCGAAAAAGTTGGATAGATGCTCTACTTTTGGATGGGCCTCTTTATATAATTCATACTGGATATGAATAATGCCACCTAATGTTAAAATGGATAATCCTAAACGATATTTGTTAGTATGGCTCCGTTTTATTAAAAATCCCTCATTAACGAGCTCTTGTGCAAGACGATGAACGGTACTCTTAGGTAAATCTAATAATTTTGCGATATCGGTGATGCCTAGTTCTGCTCGATCAGTTCGGTATAAGCGTAATAGACGTAATGCATTTTTTACAGATGAAAGGTTCGTTTTATTATTTATTGAAGATGTCATTTGGTGACCCCGCCCCGTATTTTTGAATAAATTGGGTTATCATCTCAGCCGTTTGTTTTAGGCTTAGTGCAAATGCTTTTTCATTAGGTTGTAGCGCTTTAACTTTGCCGGCAATACTAACAGAAGCGACTACTTCATTTTGTTTGTTAAAAATTGGTGCAGCAATGGACATGAACTGCATATGTAATTCCTCTCGACTAATCGCAACCCCTTGTTGGCGAATTTGTTGAAAACTTCTTTCATACTGTTCAATTGTGGTTAAAGTTGACGTCGTGAAATCTATAAATTGTGTTTGTTGTAATAAGGCTAATCGCTGATCATCGGGCATAAATGCAACAATAACTTGACCGGAACTTGTTGCATAAAAAGGATTGCGGCGCCCAATATGGGATTTGAGCGGTACCTGTATAAGTCCATCTTCTTTTTTTAAATATAATACTTCTTTTCCCGAAAGCATTGCAATATGTGCAGATTGTCCAGTTTTTTTAGTTAATGATTTTAAATAAGGTGTCATTCCCTTCAAAACATCTAAATCGTCTATAAAAATATTCGTAAATCGTAATATAGATGTACCTAATTTATAATGTTGCTTCTCATGTATAATAAAATTTTCTTCTTCCAGGGTTTTTAGTAGCCTGTGAGCTGTGCTAATAGAAATGTTTTGATTAGCTGCAATCTCACGCAATGACCATTCTGGCTGTTCTAAATTGAAACTTTTCAAAATTTGTAGTGCATTTGTTAATGAGCTATTCCTCGTTCGTGCTTTCATATGTTCACACCCCTTTATTATTGTATATAGTTTGGCTCATCACCAAAAGTTGTGGATGACATTTTTTAAAATATATGCGCTGTATATTAGTTGATCTTCGTTCCGGCTGGGCGACTCCTCGGGGATCAGCGTCACATTAGCACTACGCTTTCGCGCAAAAAACATCGTGCTGCTGCCGCTACGTTAGCACTACGCTTTCGCGCAGAAAACATCTGTTGCCCCAAGCGGCTTATCGGACGCCCCCAGGTATCTTTGCTCTGTGCGAAAGCGAAGCGACAGTAACACGGTTTTCGTCTGTGCGAAAGCGTAGCGGCAGCGACAATGCGCCAAGTCGGAACGGAAATCAACCATACGTTATGGTGATGAACCTATAGTTTATATGATATCCGATAAATAGAATTTTAGGGAATTCTTTTCCTTGTTCCATATAGAGAAATTCTGAACTATTCATAAATTTACGTGATGTATATTATCAATATTAGAAATTAGTGTTTGTAGAAAAGGAGGATTTAAATAACGAAAAATTAAGAAGGGTAGAAAATGATTGATATGAATTATTTTCTCAAGTGTAGAATGATTTTTTTATACTACTATATCGAAGCATCTATTCTTTAATCTAGGGGGTATTTTATGGCGGGTCCAATGTCTAAAGAAGTAACTGAATTTTTGAAAAGTTCTGTTGTCACTGATTTTAAGCAAGATATTGCACAGTATAATTTAGGTCCACTCTGGGAAGCAATTCCAGAAATTATGAACAAAACACCAAATCCGCAGGCCGAGGCATATCTTTGGTCAAATGAATTACTAGAAAAGAAAATGAAGGAAGCCGCTCAAATTTTTACACCCGAACGTGGTGGAGAGCGTCGAGCAATTTACTTCCAAAATCCAGGCTTAACATACCGTAAACCTTGGGGATGGGCATCAACAACACAAACGATATATGCAGCGGTGCAAATGTTGCAGCCGGGGGAAAAAGCACCGTCACACCGTCATTCCCAGTCGGCCCTTCGTTTTATTTCAAAAGGGAGGGGCGCGTATACAATTGTACAAGGGGAACGTATTTTCATGGAGGAAGGAGATTTTCTAATTACTCCTAAAAATTTATGGCATGGTCATGAGCATGTAGGAACAGAGCCTATGCTATGGATGGATGCGTTAGATATACCAACGCTATATGCTATCGGTGGTACGTTCTTTGAGCCATATGCAGATGGGTTACAACAACCTGGTGTGCCAGATAACTTTACTGAACAGCGATATAGAGGTGGCATGGTACGTCCAGTTGGCGATGACAAGTATACAGTGGCACCACTTGCAAACTATAAATGGAACCGAACTGTCGATGGGATAAAAGGGTTAATGGCATTTGACCCAGATCCACATCATGGTTTTGCGGTGGAATATATTAACCCATCGACAGGAAAATCAGCTAACCCAACTCTGGGTACACGCATGCAACATTTACCAGCAGGGCTGCATACCAAAGCATTACGACATACACATTCAACTGTATATCACGTGCATAGGGGGGAAGGCTATACGGTCATTAATGGTGTGCGTTTTGACTGGAAAGCTGGGGATTACTTTGTTGTACCAAACTGGGCTTGGTATGAGCATAAAGCTGAAAAAGATGCGTATTTATTCTCTGTAAATGATATTCCTATTATGGACCGCTTTGAATTGGAGCGGGAACAAGCATATGAGACAAATAATGGTCATCAAGATATTGCTAGCGAGTTTAAAGCAGATTTTCGTTAGCTTTAAAAAAGGAGGTAAAAGCGTATGAAAATTATAACATTTACTGAAAATGGTCATACACGTATTGGAGCAGTTCATGAATCTATTGTTATCGATTTACATCGCGCAACAGAGCAGTGGTTATTATCACAAGGTAAAATCCGAGCAACAAAAATTGCAGAAGCATATGTACCTACAGATACAAAGGGTTTTTTAGAAGGTGGCGAAGAAAGCTATGCTTACGCCAATCAAGCAATTGAATATGCATTAAATAACGTATCTGATGTTTCATTAACATTTGCATTACAAGATGTAAAAGTAGGTCCACCGATTACGAATCCTGGTAAAATTATTTGTGTTGGTCATAACTATCGCGAACATATTTTAGAAATGGGCCGTGAAATTCCAGAGAACCCTGTCATCTTCGCCAAATATGCAAACACCTTACTTGGTCCAACAGAGGATCTACCTTACTATCAGATTTCTGAACAACTTGATTATGAGGCAGAATTTACCTTTATTATTGGGAAACGTGCCAAAGATGTGCAAGAGCATGAGGCACTTGAATATGTAGCGGGTTATACCATTGCTAATGATGTCACATACCGTGATTTACAGCGTCGTACAATTCAATGGTTACAGGGGAAAACAGTAGATGGTTCAGCACCAATGGGACCATATTTAATTACATCAGATGAATTGTCAGATCCATATGGTTTAGAAATGGTGTTAACAGTTAATGGTGAAGAGCGTCAAAGGTCGAATACGAAAAATTTGGTATTTGATGTACCAAAATTGGTGGCATTTTTATCAAGTATCATGACATTAGAGCCTGGGGATATTATTTTGACCGGCACGCCGGGTGGAGTAGGAGTTGCTCGTGAACCACAGGAATTTTTACAAGAGGGCGATGTTGTTAAAGTAGAAATTGAAAAAATCGGCTATATCGAAAATAAAGTAACAGTTGTTCAAAAGGAAGTATCTGTGTAATGGTGGTATTAGTCAGTGAAATCAGTCGTTATGAGCAAGCTACAGCACAGATTAATCGTTTAATACAAAGGATCAGTGATATAGAGTTTTTTCAACAACCTTCAGAAAATGAATGGTCTATTGCTCAAATTGTAGCACACTTAAATGAAGCTATTATATTTTGGTTAGACGATATACAAGCACTTCAGAGCATTCCAGATGGAAAATGGGGAAGAAACCATGAACATGTTCGCCGGTTGGCCGCAGTTGCCCCTAAAAATATTGAATCATTAACGCGACAAATTGCAGTCGAGAAGTTAGAAAGGCTTGCTACTATAGTGGCGGATGTCCTTGCCACGGTGACCGTTAAGCAGTTACAACAAACAGCACCTAGTTATAATACTAATTTTAATAACAAACCGTTATCATTTATAGTCGAACATTTAATTGTTAAACATATTGAGAGTCATTTTAATCAAATGGAACGTCATTTAGAAAAGGTAAAGTTAATGAGAATATAATAAGCTTTCTATAATACCAGCTATCGAATAATATTCGATAGCTGGTTATTTAGGTGCGCCCGGCATGCGTATGAACTATAAATCATCCTCTTCAAATGTATAAAAATGGTTAATCAACACACCTGTAATGATTTCTTTAATACAGATACTTATGGTTGTCAAATTCAAACTTCTATAGAAAATAATGAATCAGTTTACTGTAATCGGGCTCATCACCAAAAGTTGTGGATGACATTTTATTAAATATATGCCCTGTATATTGTTGATTGGAGTGGAGGCTGGGCGACTCCTTGGGGATCAGCGTCACAGGTGAGACCCTGGAGCGAGCAAAGCGAGTGAAGCGGCTCATCGGACGCCCCCAGGAAGCTTTGCTCTGTGCGAAAGCGAAGCGACAGCAACAAAGCGCCCAGCCGGAACGGAAATCAACCACACGTTTTGGTGATGAGCCAAAGAATTGAAGAACTTAGAAAAGAATGGCTGATAAAAGCTATTCCTTTTTATTAGGCATAAAATAGAAAGGTGGAAGTGAAAAGTTATATTTTGTGTTGGGTGCAGTTGTTGAATGTGCCTCTAGAAATAAAGAGCGTCGTATTAATTAAATAAGATTTTCATTTATTAAAGAACGCGATAGGTTGTGATCTTTTTTTGTTAAGTGAATTAAAGTTGTTGCATCTGACGTAACGGTAGATTTTATACTTAAGAAAAGGGAGCTGAAAATATGTATTCAATTGGTCAATTTGCGAAAATGACGGGGCTAACCGTACGAGCGTTACGATTTTATAGTGAAAAGGGGTTGCTAGAACCATGTTTTATTTCAGATTCGGGTCATCGTTATTACAATGACGGTAGCATTGAAACAATTCAAAAAATAGTAACATTAAAATATTTAGATTACTCATTGGAGGAGATTGAAGATCTTTTACGGAATGGGGAACAGCAGCTAATAGAATCATTAATGTTTCAAAAACTACAACTAGAGAAGAAGCGAAATCAAATTGATCGTGTTATTGCGAGCTTGGATCAGGCGATTGAAATAGGAAAACGAAGTGAAGTAATCGATACATCCATTTTTTTAACGGTGATTTTTAACTTACTAAAAGAGGATGAACAAAGGGACTATTGGCGAAGTATATTACCTGATGAGTTGGTAGATCGCCTATATGATTTTTTCGGAATGAATATTATTGAAATAAATCAAAAATACATAGATTTAGCAAATCAGTTGAAGCAGGCATACATTCAACCGCCTCAAGACGAATATTTGAAATCGTTAATCGAGCAGTTATTCTCACTAATTCCACAAGATTTGATAGAAGAGTTAGTAGAAGTATTAAAGGAGTATGAGGATATTCAAATAAATGAATGGTTATTTCCTACACCATTTACAAAGGAAGAGGAAGAGTGGTTGATGTCGCAGGTTGAAAGACTTGGGGTTTATGGAGGTGTGGATGTTGAATAATTCTGTAAGAGGAATTTGGCAGCTTGTTAATAGTAATCGATTGTCGAAGCAACTCACGATAGGCACTCTTTTATTAAGTATCGTTGAAACACTTATTGGGTTGGCGGTTCCCTTAGTTACGATGAGAATGATTAATGATTTTTCAACCATTGGCTTTTCATTGCAGGCGATTTTATTAGTAGGTGCATTTCTAATTTCCCAAGCTGTACTGAGTGGAGTAACTTTTTATATGATGCGTAAGCTTGGGGAAAGAATTGTAGCTAATTTGCGCAATACGGTATGGGCACATGTTTTACGATTACGTATTCCTTACTTTGATGCACATGAATCTGGTGAAACAATGAGCCGAATTACGCAAGATTCTAATGTTATTAAGGAGCTTATTACAGATCATTTGATTAGTTTTATTTCGGGGTTATTTGCTATTGTTGGTGCAGTAATAATATTAATCATCATTGATTGGAAAATGACACTGCTGATGCTAATCGCAGTTCCAGTAGCAATTTTATTGACACTGCCCCTTGGACAACGTATTCATAAAATCGCGAAAGCAAATCAAGACGAGCTTGCTAGTTTTACGGGACAGTTGGGGCGTGTATTAACGAATATTCGACTCGTGAAAACTTCGCAAACAGAAAATTTTGAGCAGCAAAATGGAGAAGAAAAAATTCATCATTTGTATCAATTTGGGTTGAAGGAAGCAAAAATTTTAGCAGTTTTATCACCGATTATGACGTTCATTATGATGGTTGTGCTCATTTTATTATTTGGCTATGGTGGCGCAAAAGTAGCAACAGGTACGATTTCAGCTGGTGAACTTGTAGCGATTATGATTTACCTAGTGCAAATTATTGTGCCATTTACGCAAATGGCAACATTTTTCACTGCACTTCAAAAAGCGATGGGGGCAACAGAACGATTACAAGAAATTTTGAACGAACCAATTGAAGGGCATGGGATGGATGCTATTTCGTCTCCAAACGAGTCGATTGCTTTTGAAAATGTTGCGTTTCAATACAATGATACCCCTATTTTAAAAGGAATCTCCTTTACGATTCCAGCAGGAAAAACAACTGCATTGGTTAGTGCCAGTGGGGGAGGAAAGACCACAATGTTTTCATTAATAGAACAATTTTATGATGTAACAGATGGTACTATTCGATTTGGAAAACAGCCTATTGAAAGTATCGATTTAAAACAGTGGCGCAGTTTATTTGGGTATGTATCGCAAGAAGCACCACTCATGAATGGAACAATTCGAGATAATGTAACTTATGGCAAAAGTGACGTTTTAGAAGCAGATATTATAAGGGCATTAAAAAACGCTTATGCATGGGATTTTGTCCAACAGTTTGAAAAAGGGTTAGATACAGAAGTAGGGGAGGGAGGAATTAAATTATCAGGTGGGCAAAGGCAGCGGATAGCGATAGCACGTGCTTTATTCCGGGATCCAGCGATATTATTATTAGATGAAGCAACATCTAACCTTGATAATGACTCAGAGAGAGAAGTACAAAAAGCATTCGAGCACGTCATGAAAGAACGTACAACGGTCATTATTGCACATCGCTTATCGACAATTACACATGCGGATCAAATTCTAGTGTTTGAGGATGGTCTGATTACTGGTTCTGGAAAACATGAGGAGCTTCAAGAAAACCATACTTACTATAAACAGCTAATTAAATTAATGGCGACAGAAACTGAATAATGAATGATTATCGAGTTTGAATGTTGATGAGCGTGCATCTGTATACCTCGCTATGTTGTTTGGTGGAACTCTAAATTTTAGCGGATACAGGTGCTTTTTTGTATTCATTTTCAATCAAGAATTTTTGGCGAATTGTAAAATCAGATTAGACACTGTGTAAAAAAATACATCAAATCGGAAAAATCGTGTATTATTGGAGTTCCTACACAACAATATACAAAGGAGATTTTTCGATTTGATGCAAAAAAGCTTAACATAAAAGGAACTCAAAAGAAACCCATACTTACTGAAATTCAACGTGGAAAGTTAGAAGCTTACCTTGATGAAGGGAATTTATCAAAAGCTGAGATTGCCCGTAGATTGGGCGTTTGTCGTGCTACTATATATAACGAAATCAAGCGTAAATTATTGAAGGTTACATTCGTAGCGACGAAGTAGAGGAATCGTTTATTATCCTCAATTTATCAACTAAAGAAACCAATCCATTTTATCAACCCGTTGCCAAACTTTAATCAGCAATACTGTTTTAAGCGACGATAAAAAGAGCCAAATTTGACCAATCAAAAGTCAAAGTCGGCTCTTTTTATTTATGTGCCCGTATTTAAATAATATCTTGTATCGTAAATCTTCGAACTCCAATAAAAGTAAAGAGAATAACAAATAAGAAACTTAACATATAAAAGCCACTAAACTGAAGGAAAGTTTGCAAGCCTTCTAGATGAATTGGATCCATTGCAAATCCTGGTTGCGCGAATGGCCATACATACGGAATATTTAAGTAATGAAATAGCATTCCAATACACGTAAAACCAAAACTCATTCCAACTGGAACAGCAAAACTTTTTATTGAAGATGAGAGAGATAATTGGAGAGCAGCAATTGAAAATGTACCAACCCATCCATTAAATGACCAATTTAATAATGAAAACCAAGGGATAGGACTTGTAATACCTAGTAGCTTACCAATTACGATATAAGCAATTAAAAAAAATATTTGAGTCAAGAATGTTAACCAAAAGATGACTAATAACTTTGCAAGATAGACGTTTTGAAAGGGAACAGGTAAAGAGATAATTTTTTTTCAATTGCCTTCACTATGTTCAAAGCGGCATACAAATGCGCAATAAATGCTTACTATGACAGGAAATAAAAATAATCCATAGATTAAACCAACTTGTGTCCAAGCTTGCTCCCATTCATTTGTTGAGCTTTCCATTAAGACATCATGGTTTACTCGGAAGTTTATGAGTCCAAGCGTAATACAAAAAAGCGGAAGGAGTGTCATAACAATCCATACTTTTGAACGTTTTAATTTTAATAGTTCACATCGAAATGAGCTTAATAACATATTTGCATCCTCCTAATGAATATCTTTGTGTGAAAAATGAATAGTGCTAAGAACGATAAATAATAAACTAACTCCTAAACTTAACAAAAGGTATGTCAGGACTTCTTCGTTTGGGAAATGTACTATTTTTCCATTGGAAAACGCCGAAGAAATAGGGTTTGTCAAAGATGGATAAGTATGAATTATCCAGTCTCTCCAAGGGAACATCTGCCCGAAATACCCAAGAAATGAGCCTATTACGCCTGCTGTTAAAGCAAATACTTGATTTTTCACAATCAAAGATATCCAGAGTTGCAAAATGACCATAGGAATACAACCTATAATGGTAAAAAGACCGTATTTCAGTAATAAAATCACTGGGACTCCACTTTCAAAATTAAAGATTTTTCCTATTACTATAATTGCGGAAATAGAAATTACCCCTGCATAGATAAGAAAAACGATACTATAAATAATTTTAGACATATATACTAGCTGTCTAGATGTGGGAATTGCACACAATAGCTTCCACGTATTACCTTTATTTTCAAAATCAATTATTCGAGAAGTAATGATCGCAATCATTATAGGTAAAAATAAAGCATTTATCATACTTACTCTTGAGAGAAGCGACTCCCAATTTAGAAATTCCTTTTTGTCTTGTGAAACAATTGCAAATAACCAAAGTAAAGCCAAAGATTGTATTAAAAATACTACTAAAAATAATTTCTTCCTTTTATATTTCAATAATTCACTTCTTAAGGCAGCGATCATTATAGAACACCACCTTTTTCCGTTAAACTTAGAAATATTTCTTCCAGCGTATGCTTTTCTTCTTCAATTCGAAACACTGATAAATTCTGCTGTACTAATAAATGATTTATGTGAGAAATAAGGTGGTCTTCTTGTTGATGCGTAACAAGATAATCACCGTCTATTGTAAGATGAATTTGATGTTGTTCTAAAATTTGATGTGCCCTTACTACATCATTTACACGCATTTTTATGGATGCTTGACTTTTTTTGCGTAACACTTCAATTTCATCTTGAAAAATAAGCTGTCCGCTGTTAATAATGCCCACTTGTGTTGCAATTTGATCCATCTCATTTAACAAATGACTAGAAATAATCACGCTCATACCATATTGCTTTGGCAGTTGTTTGATGAGTTCACGGATTTCTTGAATTCCGGCAGGATCTAACCCGTTTGTAGGTTCATCTAAAATTAATAATTTGGGATTTCCAAGTAGCGCCATTGCTATGCCAAGGCGTTGCTTCATGCCAAGTGAGTACTGTTTAACTAGTTTATCTTTTTGTTTCTCTAATCGGACGATACGCAAAACCTGGTCAATATTCTTTTTCGGTACTTGTAACATTTGTCGAATTACTTCTAGGTTTTCATAACCCGTTAAATGCCCATAATAAGATGGTGATTCAACAAGAGAACCAACTTCTCGCAATATATCTAATCGATTTGTTTTCAGATCTTTATTGAATATTTTAATATTACCGGTAGTCGGCTTTACTAATCCTAGTAACATTCTAATTGTCGTCGTTTTTCCAGCCCCATTTGGTCCTAGAAATCCATAAATTTCACCTTCACCGACTCTCATTTGTAGCTGACTCACACTATTTACAGCTCCATATGACTTTGTCAGATTTTCTGTTTCTATGATATAAGTTCCCATTATTGGCACCTCTTTTTTGATTAAGCTAACAATTATTATGAAAGCTCTTGCTTAATCTTCAATTGAGATGACCTTAAGTTTCGCTTAATTTTCTAATGGAAGCTTAAATGTAATGTTAGTACCGTTTCCTTTGCTGCTTTCAACTACAATTTCTCCACTGTGAGCTACAATGATTTCCTTTACAATCGCCATTCCTAAACCTGAACTATTTTCTGGGTCAGTATTTGTACCACGGTAATATCGATCGAAAATATGTGGTAAATCATTTGTATTTATTCCGTCACCATTGTCCTCAATTGTAACTACGGCGTGTGTGGATGTTTGTTTTATATGAACTTGTATGAATGTATCATGATCAGTGTGAATGAGTGCATTATTCAATAAGTTTACTAGTACACGATGAATTAACCCTTGATCTGCTTTTATAAGTAGTTGTTCCAGAGAGCATTCAAACTCAATAAGCTGATTTTTATAATACGGCATATTCATAAATTCAATAATCGTTTCTCGAGTAAGATCTACAATATCTACTGCCGTTTTTTCGATAGGCAACAACGCATTCTTCAATTGATATGTTAGTTTTAGATCATTAACTAGTTTTTCAATATAAATGGCTTTATTTTGAATTACATCTGCATATTTATACATTTCTTGTGCCGTTATTTTATAGTCTTGATTCGCAATAACTTCACTATAACCTTTAATAGAAGAAAGTGGCGTCTTTAAATCATGAGAGATGTTGACAATCCATTCTTCTCGCATCGCATCTAGCTCTTTTCTTTGAACATTAATATCCTCTAATTGATGTGATAACTGATTCAAATTTGCATATACCTCTGCATATATTCCTTTTTTTGCGGATACTTGTTGATAGTGACCTTGTTTTAGTTTGTTAATATGGTCAATTATCGTAACAACAGGGTTTGACATATACCTCGCCACAATATAAGCAAATAATAAAATACAAAGAACTGATACCCCAATTAACATTAAAATCCCAAATGGATAGAGGCTAGATAAATTACTGAAGTTCAAATAGACAGATTTTCGCAATGCTTGTTTTGACGGAAAAGCGACAATATAACTTTCAGCGTGTGTACTGTGATCTAACTTAGCCACAAACGTTGTATAATCTCCAACAGCGTATTTATAGCGGAAAATCAGCTCACTAGGGGAATAGTGGGTAGGCGTATTTTCTGGTTTATACATTTGAAATACTTCATCGCTATTATGATTTAATACTTGTAACCATGCGCCATGCTCTTGTAAAAATTCTTTACCTTTATTCGTGATAGAAATATTTTCATCTTCTACAATAATTTCTTTTTGAAAATCTACTACTAAGCCTTCTGGATCGTCCATTCCTTCAGAGTCATAAGAAAATACTAAATAACTAAAAGCAAAAAATAGAGCGATTAGGATAAACATAGTTAAGCCAATTAATGATGCGATATAGAGCCCTGTGACCTTCCACTTCATCTAAGTTCACCTTTTGTCAGAAGTTTATATCCTAGTCCTCTTACGGTTGCAAGATACTGTGGTTTGGAAGGATTATCTTCAATTTTTTCTCTTAAATGCCTCATATGCACCATCAGAATATTATCATTGCCTAAGTATGATTCTCCCCAGATAGCTTCGTATAATCGAGCTTTACTGAAAATTTGATTTGGATTCTTTACTAAAAATAGTAAGATGTTAAATTCTTTTGCTGTTAAAGTTAATAATGTATTCCCCTTCAACACTGTCCCTTGTGTTTCATCAATCGTAACGTCTCCAAACTGATATATAGACTGAACCTTTTCTTGATATTGATTACGTCTAAAAAACGCTTTCATCTTATATGCTACTTCTTTTGGACTAAAAGGTTTTGTAATATAATCATCGCCACCTATACTTAATCCAAGTATTTTATCTAAGTCTTCGTTTTTCGCCGATAAGAAAAATATAGGAATGAATGTAAACTGTCGAATTTGCTGACAAACAGTATATCCATCTATATCTGGAAGCATAATATCTAATAGAATAAGATCTGGCTGTATTTGCCTACACATGCGTACGCCATCTTCTCCTGTTGTATACGTATAAATATGTTGAAATCCCTCTTTCTTTAAAACATCCTCTAGCAAATTCAAAATTTCTTCTTCATCATCCACTATAAGAATTTTCTTCGTATGAAGATCCGGTATATTATGTATCATTTATTGCACCTCAATATCATTCTAGTATTACTTTTAATAATTAATGTACCATTTTCAATCCATAGTAGAATAGTAATTTGAGGTTTTTCTTACCAATCGTGGGGAATTATTATTTTTTCGATATACTTAAACGATCTAATATCTTTACAAAGGGAAGTGTCCTGCTATTAATATTGGGGGTTTAAAAATACACAAAGATGAAAGGTTGGATTCAAATGGTTTTTGCAGACATTTACTCTGTGTGTTTAAAAGGTATTTACTTCCAAGACCCATTCATTTAAAATAAAATAAATAAACGTTTATTTATTTAATCTTCATTCAGCAAAAGATTCCTATCTATGCGGATGTGATCTCTTTTCAGAGGGTGTTCAAACGCCTACTGAATGAAGATAAAGCCCCAGCGGATGTCACGGATTTTAAAAGGAATGAATTGTACGGGCACAATTCAAAATCCGGACGCAATTACGCCAAGGCGAAATTGATTGGGAGGGATAATGATGGCGAGAACAGTCAACAATCAACAGAGACAAGAGAAACGAAATGCCATATTAAAAGAAGCAAGAAGGCAATTTCCAAGAGAGGGTTTTTCTAAGACGACTCTATCTAGTATTGGGAAGGCAATCGGTATTAATCCTGCTACGATTTTGCTGTATTTTCCTAGCAAGGAGGATTTGTTTGAGAATACCGTCAAAGAAGCATTTGAAGTAACTAGAAAAGGGCTTTTTTATTTACCAGGAAGCCTTGAACAGTCAGCACAAATAGAACAGATGGTGAGGCATCACGTGAGGCAGTATCGTGAAGACCCAACAAATCTACGAATTTTACAGTACCTTTTTTCTCAATCTGGAAGGTTTCCAGAACTAGAGCAAGAAGCAATTTCCATCACTTATGAGTTTGTGGAGAGAATGACTGAATTGTTGAAGGAACGCTCTAGTTTACAAGAAACCGAACAGGAGCTTCGTGATAAAACGTGGGCCTATTTATCTTTCCTAAGTGGATTTACGATGATTATGCTTGAACCTGAAAAATATCCATTATGGGAAGGAATCGTAAAACAAGGCGTTAAGCTAATTGGAACATAAAGGAGATAAAGAAGCATGATCCATAACGAAGTCAAGAAAGTAATGATGCACTATAGTAGTAGGTTGAATGAAATGTTTCCAACTGAAGTTCGTGGTGTCTATTTATATGGCTCAACTATTTTAGGGGCCTTTCATCCTGAAAGCAGTGATATTGATTTTGTTACAGTGTTTAGTCGAGAATTGACGGACGAAGAGTTAAAAAAACTATCGTACCTTCATAAGCAGGTTAGAGCTGAAAATCCATTAGTCAAAAAGTTTGAATGTGAGTACTTATCCTTGGATGAACAGAATCAATTGCATTTAGATAAATCTTTCCCTTTTTTTGAGGGTACAAAGTGTAAAGGGGAAAGAAGGCTTATGAAAATTGCGGTTTATCAGCTCATTCATGATTCATATGCTGTATATGGCCCGAACTTTTCTACATACTACTCAAGCATAAATCGGCAGGACATTATGCAGGAGATGGAATACAATCTTAACCACTATATAGCGAGTAAAGCTTCCAAAAGCTATTTGTTTTTATTCGATTCTTGGATTGAATTCATTGTCTTAACTTTATGTCGAGTGTACTATACATTAAAAACAGGAAAGATTACGTCAAAAGAACTGGCCTGTGAAGAAGTAATCAAGGACTTCGATTTAAGTTATTCTGATATTCTTCATGAAGCGCTTAGAATTAGAGGGAGAGACCAAGCCAAGTCCAATTATAAAAATCGATGGGAACGAAAGAAAGCAACGATCCAATTTATAAACTCTTTGAGAGAATATTGTAATCAAACTTTTTTAACTAGATAAGTCTTCAAAAAGTAATATCATGATGAATGTGCTTCATAAGAAAAAATCCATTTACGGATCAGTAAATGGATTTTTTCGTGCGCGCATAATGGAAGTAATCAATGGGGGCAAGTCCCGAACCATGAAAACAGCAGTAGTGGCTAACCAAGTGCAAGGGTTTCTGCGGTGAATTGAATCTGAAGGAAGCTGGTGGCAAATTTCAATTTCAATAATAATTGGGCTTGCAAAACATTTACTATTTGTATATATTGCATATAAAGTATATGTACAATATTTATTCTTAAGTAATTTAAATAACTCAATTAAAATGCACATGGGAGGAAAATGATATATGAAATGGATACTTCTTATGCTCGCTGGATGGTCAACATTAGTCGCTAGTTTGTTCCTAGCTTCTCTTTCCGGTGAAGTTTCTGCACAGTTGTTCAACTCATCGAGATATTCTCAATATTTTATTCAGGGTCTTGTGATGAGCGGGCTGGTTGTTCCTATTATTTTGTATTTATATAAGCATGTCTATCGGATGACGGGAGTTAAACCTAAGGTACCGGTATATTCTTGGAAAAGGCTAAATCACTTTTTTACTGGGGTTTTCTTGGCAATTGCACTGGCTTCATTTGGATTCATTATAACCAGTCTTCAAGGGTGGATAGTCATTGAAGACTGGCATACTCCCGATCAATGGTTTGGTGCGCTACTAATCAATATTTTATTTGCTTTTTTCTATGAAGCTTTGCCAGAGGAATTTGGATTGCGGGGTATGTTATATGATGTCTTACGCTATCGATTCGCCACTTGGTTATCCGTTTTACTTCAAACCTTACTATTTGTTTCTGTCACTGTAGCGGTTGCCCTGATTCAAGCGCTCGTTGGACTTACTCCTGGCGTATCTATAAATATCTTTTATATCATTTTAATTTTTTGCTTCGGAATATGTTTGCAGTTGCTCCGTCTATGGACCGGGAGTCTCTGGACATCAATTGGTTTTCATCTCGCATACTTAGAAATCATGAGGTTTGCCGTCTCGCCACAACAATATGGCGCACCACCAATCATAACCTACCACGAATCAGTGCCTGGACTCGCCAGCTTAATATCTATCATTATGATAATTATTGGGGGCATCATTGTATCACTCGTTATACTAGGTGCGAAGCGATTTATAAGGAAAAGTACATAGTTTCGACCGAATCGCTTTTATAAATTATTTGATTCATTGTTCAACTTTTGGGCGCGATTGTCGCATAAAAAAATTTAAAAAAGTCGATTCCTGCTTGTACTAGGAATCGACTTTTAGGTAAAAAGGAAGACAGAAGCTTCCAATATGTAAAACCGCTAGACAGTGTATATAAAACATATCATTCGAGTTATTTTATCAGGCGTGTTGATTAGGGAAATATAGACTTATTATTTTTTTGTTGATATTTTGCTAATGTATGCCCATTTTAACTGATTGTAGCCCGCAGCGGAAATCAGAGCTTTTAATAAATTAATATGGATAAAAATGGTTAATAAATATACCTGTTATTTTACATCCTTTGTCCACTCTGAAACTTTCTTCTCATTTTCTTTAATCCATTTTTTAGCTGCTTCTTTAGGATCAGTGCCTTCCATAATATCAAACATAACACTTTCTATATCTTCTGCAGTCCAGTGGAAGTTGTCGAGAACACTATATGCTTCTGGATCATCTTCTTTCAATCCTTTACGTGCAAAGGTACCAATATATTCTTCAGCTCCGTATATACCTTTAGGATCGTCTAAATATTTTAAATCAAAAGCATTGAATTTCCAGTGAGGAGACCAACCTGTAACAATGATTTCTTCTTTTTTCTCAATTGCTTGACTAAGAGCTGCTGTCATTGCGCCTGCAGATGAGGTAAGTACATTCCAGCCTTCAAGGTTACTATATTCCTTATAAGCATTTTCTGTTGTTCCCGTCATATTTGCTCCTGGTTCAATACCTGTTATTGTCTTATTAGCTTCATTTGTTAAATCTTCGATAGAGTTTACATCCATATAACTAGGGACAACTAAGCCAATTTTTGCACCTGTTAGATTTTCACCTAAATCGACTATTTTCTCCTTGTACTTCTCAACTTGTGGGGCATGTGTTTGTGGTAGCCAAGCTGACACCATACCATCGACCTCTCCGTTTGCAAGAGCTTCCCACATAATTCCATTATCAAGCGGTGTTAGTGTTACATCATATCCTAAATCCTCTAGAACTTGTCCTACTACGTTCGTAGAGGCAACTTCAGTGTCCCATTCAACATAGGCTAAGTTCACTTCTTTTTTTTCTTTATTTTGCGCGCCTTTATCATCTGAACCACAAGCAGTTAATACTAACAAGAATGTGAAAGCCAATCCTATCTTTAATAAATTACCGAATCTCATGAAATCTCCCTTTCTTCTACATGTATATACCTAAAATTAACAAGTAACAACTTAACGTTATCAAAAGGTTGTTACTTTTGTCAAACTGGCGTTTTTTAGAAAAAAGTGGCTCTTCACCAAAATGTGTGGTTGATTTCCGTTTCGACTGGGCGCTTTCTAGGGGTTTCCGATGAGCGCCACTAGTCCCCAAGGAGTGGCTCTCAACCACAACTTTTGGTGATGAGCCAGAAAGCGTAAATTAAAGGGATAGTGCAAATAGGATATTCCTTTAGAAATCCGGTATTTCTTTTGTATAAGAAAAATTGGCTTTAATCATTCTTATAGTTTAGGGCTAGTAATTTAAGGCTGTCGTAAGGTTCACTTTAGATTTGGGAAAGGTGACTTCATTAAAGTCTAAGCTGTAGAGAAAAAAAGACTTGAATGGAGATGATTTTTCTTATGAGAACATCGGCTATTGTACAAACACAAAACCTGACCAAAAAATATGGATCTATTAATTCTGTCAATAAAGTTGATCTTCAAGTTCAGGAAGGAGAGATCTATGGGTTTTTGGGTCCGAATGGTGCTGGAAAAACAACCACACTAAAAATGCTGCTCGGACTTATCAAACCTACGGAAGGGACAATCAATATATTTGGGGACAGTTTAAGCAAAAATCGGTCTTCCATTTTGCAACGTACGGGATCCTTAATCGAATCACCTTCTTACTATGGGCATTTGACAGGACTCGAAAATATGAGGGTCATGCAACGGCTGCGAGATGTACCTGATAAAAACGTGCATGAGGCACTTCGTATCGTACGGCTGGAAAATCAGAAAGACAAAAAAGCTGAACAATATTCGCTAGGAATGAAGCAACGATTGGGTATTGCAATGGCTTTGCTTGCTTTTCCGAAGCTACTGATTCTTGATGAGCCGACGAACGGTTTAGATCCAGCGGGTATCGGTGAAATACGGGAACTCATTAAATCATTGCCTAAAAGCTATGGAATAACGGTATTGCTTTCTAGCCACCTGCTCTCTGAAATTGAACAGATTGCTACTTCAGTAGGTATTATCAGTGATGGGAATCTGCTGTTTCAGGGTAGTGTAGAAAGCTTAAGGGAAAAAGGTAGAAGCACCATTCTTCTTAAAACTGGAGACAATACTAAGGCAGAGCAGCTGCTTCATACGCAAGGCTACAGTCTAACAAAAAGCGGTAACCGTCTTGAGTTCGACATTCTTCAGGACAAAGAAGTGGCAAAAATGAACCGAATTCTTGTTGAACATAACATTCCTGTCACTAGGATTGAAGAGCATAAGAAAAGTCTGGAGGACATTTTCCTGGAGCTGACAGGGAAGGGGAGGAGCTTGTGATTAAAACATTAGGATTAGAATATTACAAAATACGCCGCAAAAAAATATGGATCATGATTACATTATTTCTTGGTGTGGAGATGCTGTTTGCTTTCAATTCCATCAACCATTCTATTGCTAAAAATCCGGACCACGCAGTGTGGGAATCGATCTTTTTTGATATATCTTCTATGAATGGCCTTTTTATGCCAATTATTTCGGCTATCGTCGTCTCTCGTATTTGTGATATGGAGCATAAAGGAGCCACCTGGAAAATGCTTGTTGCTACTAACGTGAGCCGCAGCTATCTTTACGCGGCGAAGTATATTTGCGCTAATAGTTTGCTCCTGTTTGGCATTCTTACGCAGACCGTACTGATGATTATATTCGGACTGATAAAAGATTTCCCTGGTGCACCTCCTACCGATTTTCTATTCAAGTTTATTGTTGGTAACTTGATGACGACTCTTGCTGTTACGGCACTTCAGCAATGGGTTTCTTTAGCCATTAAAAACCAAGCATTTGCGCTGTGCTTAGGCATGCTGGGAGGCTTCATCGGTATGACCGCAGGATTTTTCCCAGCGGCAGTCAGACATATTTTTATATGGTCCTATTATTTGGATCTCAGCCCGGTAACTTTTCATTTCGCTGAGTCTGCAAGTTTTTATATGGCACAGTCTGTAGGGTCTGGTCTTGTATTGCTTGTACTAACGATGACTGTTCTATTTTATATTGCCGGAAGTATTCATGTATCCCGGCAGGAAATCTGAGGTGAGAAGTTGATGAAACAAAGTATCTTTGCTGAATTGCTCAAGCTGCGACATTCTCGTATAGGTCTTGTACTAGCTGCACTTCCTATCATAAGTCTGCTGTTTGGATGTACGAATTATTATTTAAACAAGGGCGTCTTGGGAAATGGATGGTATAGCTTATGGAGCCAAGTTTCCTTGTTTTACGGCGAGTTTTTTCTACCTATTTTAATTGCCATTTGTTGTTCCTATGTATGTAGGCTGGAGCATTTGAATCGAAATTGGAATATGATTTTGACCGCTCCAGTATCGGTTGCAAGTGTTTTTCTTGCCAAATTGTTTGTCGTTAGCATATTAGTTATGTTCACACAAACATTTTTCCTAGGGTTGTACTGGTTAGCGGGTACCCTGTTTTCTTTACCGGATCCTTTTCCTGTAGAGACTATAGGTTGGACGGTTCGTGGTTGGTTTGCCACTCTCTCCATTAGTGCTCTGCAATTAGGAATATCGTTGCGAATGCGCAGCTTTGCTACACCTATTGGAATTAGTCTATGCGCAGTGATTATCGGTTTGGCTATGTACGCTGCTAACTTAGGTATGTTTTTCCCGTTTTCACTACTCACAATTGGCATGAGTGTTTTGAATCAGGCTGGGCTTACTGACATACAGAATACTTTATTTTGGATAGTAAATTTAACTTTTGTCATTATTTTTGCGTCGATATCTATTCGCAGCTTGAAGAATAAAGATATTGTCTCAACCTAATGATGCTTGGAGGAATTAAGATGAAAAAAATATTGCTAATGCTGGGACTTGTCATCGTGCTTGGTGGTGTTTGCTTGTGGTTTTTCTTAACCCCAGAGAAGCTAACACCTGAAAATCCTGCGGGAAAAACGATCTATTATACAATAATATCCGATTCTGGTATTCACGATAACAATGGACGTTATGACTATGAATTAACGGCCTACAATAAGAATGGGAAGGAAAAAAAGCTTGAATTTTCGGCTGGAAAGCAATTGAGAGAAGGAGCGTATATCCAACTTAATTACACACGGATTCGAGGCGTCACTTATTGGGAAGAAATTGCCTTCGAGGAGTTGCCAGAAGCGGTACAACAGAAATATCAAAAATAAAAAGAGTTTATCTGTAGCGGCAGCAATAACAAATGTTTTCTGTGCGAAAGCGAAGCGACAGCAACAAATGTTTTCTGTGCGAAAGCGAAGCGACAGCAACAAATGTTTTCTGTGCGAAAGCGAAGCGACAGCAACAACAATTACGCCAAGGCAAAATCAATCACACGTTATGATGAGGAGCCAAAATACTGCTAAATTTCCTATTCATGTATAATAAAAGTCAGGTGATGCAGCATGATAAATTTAAAAGACAAAAAAATATTAATTGTAGATGATGAACCGGAAATCAGAAAAATGATTGAAAGTTTTTTAAGAAAAGAGGGCTTTTTCCGTATATATAATGCAACTGACTGTAGTTCCGCCCTGTCAATCTGCCAAACAGATAAGCCTGATATAGCTATTCTCGACGTTATGTTACCTGATGGCGATGGATTCTCACTTTTGTCTTCTATTAGACAGTTCTCAGAAATGCCAGTCCTTTTCCTTTCTGCACGGGGCGAGGATGAAGATCGTCTACTCGGACTAGGCTTGGGTGCAGATGATTATATTGTGAAACCGTTCCTACCGCGTGAACTAGTATTAAGGCTTATGGCTATTCTGAAAAGGGTCTACTCCTCTCCTATTTCGGAACAGTTGTCTGTTTTTCAATTAGGAGAACAGACTATTAATCTAGAAAGTGCTGTCGTATACGGGAATCAAAAGGAGCTACCATTGACGGCAAAGGAGCACGCTATACTTGTGAAATTGTATGAAAATCAGGGCAGAATCGTTACGAGTGATGCCTTATGCCAGGCCGTCTGGGGAGATGACAGCTACGGTTACGAAAATACATTGATGGTCCACATCAGGCGGGTTCGTGAAAAAATCGAGGTGGATCCATCCAAACCACTTTATCTTCTTACTGTCAGGGGACTGGGATATAAACTGCTAGTGAAGGAGACGCGTTAAGTGGAAGGAGTTATTCGCATATTACGACGATTTGTCGCCGCTACTATTATCATCTCGATATTTCTGCTTATTTTTAACTTAGTAATGTTATGCGTGCTAGTGTTCACAGAAAATAATCAGTCTCCGTCCCCAGAAAACGTGGTGAAGCAAGTGACCCAAAGTATGGACAAACAGGGTGACAGCTACCGATTAAACGAGAACACTGCTGAGCTTCTGCAGCATAACAATGCCTGGGCTATGTTAATCGGTGAAGATGGTAATGTGCAATGGGATTACCATCTACCTAATGATGTTCCACAATCCTACAATCTAGTAGAAGTAGCCAAGTTTTCACGCTATTATCTTATGGAATATCCTGTTTATGCTTGGGAGCATGAGGATGGTCTGATTGTAGTAGGATATCCAAAGAAAAGCCATTGGAGGTATCAGCTTGACTATCTCTCAGATTGGTTAGAGTCATTGCCTTTGCGACTTATATTATTACTGATTTCTAATGTGATACTTGCTTTGCTAATATCGATCATGATTGGGACACGACTAATAAGAAAGATACGTCCTCTTGTGGATGGAGTTCACAGCCTTGCCAAGGAGGAAGCGGTTCAGTTGGATGCCGACGGGATTTTCGATGATTTGGCCCAAAGCATTAATTCCACATCTACTATGCTTCAAAACAAAACGGATGCGTTAAAGGCGCGGGATGAAGCTCGCTCCAACTGGATTGCTGGGATTTCACATGATATTCGAACGCCCCTGTCGCTAGTTCTCGGCTATGCAAGCGAAATGGAAGAAAATTCGGACTTGCCAGACGAGCAAAGGCATCAGGCTAGCATTATTCGACGTCAAGGCGAGAAACTACGATCACTTGTAAGTGACCTGAATCTGGTCTCCATGCTTGAGTATGAAATGCAACCTTTACATTTGAAGAACATTCGACTATCGGTTTTGGCAAGACAGGTTGCCACAGATTTTTTAAATAACGGAATAGATGATCGCTATACCATTGATTTAAAACTAACCACCGAACCGATTCACATCATTGGAGACGAAAAATTATTACTTAGAGCAATTAACAACCTCGTTCTAAACAGTATGCATCACAATCCAGAGGGATGCGAAATCATACTGGAAACCGCCTTGTCTGAGGGAGGCTCCAAGTATCACTTTATCGTAACGGATAATGGACAAGGTATTCCGAATGAACAATTAAAGAATATTACCGAGTTACCTTACTCACCAAAGAGAAAGGGCACTATCAAGCAAGGTCACGGTCTGGGGCTTCCGATGGTAGCAAGGATTGTGCAGGCACATCATGGCCGCCTTATTCTTGAGAGTGGCGTAGATCAAAGAGGTCTAACTGCTGTGATGGAATTTCCTATCAAATATCAAAATGATGAACATTAGAAAACACTAATAGGCACGTGAGTGAGATTTAATGTGAGGCTGGAACGTAATTATATTTTCACAGCAAAATTTAAAAAATTCACATGAGAAAAGCGCGAGAAATCAACATTTCTAAAATTGATTTCTCGCGCTTTTAAAGTTTTAACCAGTTCTTTTTTATTGAATTAACTACCCGTAAATGCCCGAGTAAGGGATGAAGAAAACCTTCACTGATCAATGTCGCCCTTTATCTTTTTTAGAAGTCTATCGCGAGTTGCAAGTGTTTTTATATTCTGCAAATATAGATGAATATATCGCTAGATTTAAGGGGTGGCTGAAGTTTTATGGTGCAGATTATGATGAGATTTGCAACAAAAAGGATTATCAAAATATGTAAGAAAACTAACAAAAATTGATTTTAGTACATTTGTAAATAATGCTATAGTTTCAATGTCAAATTTAAAATATAGATCTATATATTATGGAGATGAAGAAATGAAAAAAGCATTCTTATTATTAGCTGCTATACTTTTGTTATTTTCTCAACTATCACTAGGTAATCTACCTGCTTACGCAAACGGTGATAGAGAAGGTGATTATATAACTGAGAGTGTGAATGGCGGTGTTGCCATTGTTGGGTATAAGGGCGAATCAAAGGATATTGATATTCCTAATGAGATTGAAGGACAACCAGTCGTAGAAATAGGGTATAGAGCGTTTAGGAGTGCGCTATTAACAAGTGTAAAAATACCTTCAAGTGTTACAAAGATAGGAATTAGTGCATTTGAATATAATCGATTAATAAGCGTAGAGATTCCACCAAGCGTTACAACGATTGGAAGTAGAGCATTTTATTCTAATTATTTAACAAGTATTGAACTCCCATCAAGCATAAAGACAATCGGACATTCTGCATTTCATGTCAACAGGTTGGATTCTGTAACATTTCAGGGGGAGTCTTATGATTACCAGTTTTTTGGAACACCATTCGATCAACAAGGCCAACCAGACAAAATATTCATTGGATGGTTTGAAGATGCAGATCATACCATTAAGTGGACTAAAAAAATTTCACAGCCGATGACCATTTATGGGAAATGGAGTCATTATATTATCACTTTTGATTCTAATGGAGGAAATAAAGTTTCGCGTCAAATAGTGGGATATAAAGAACGAGCAAAAGCGCCGTCTAATCCTGAGAAAGAGGATCACATATTTGCTGGTTGGTATAAAGATAAAGAACTGACAGAACCATGGGACTTTGATCAAGATGTAGAAACAAAGGATATAACGCTGTATGCCAAATGGAATAAATCAAATTATTTAGTTACTTTTGATACCAATGGAGGAAGTGAAGTTCCAGCGCAAACCGTTGGATACAACGAATTAGTGCAAATACCAATTGTTCCGAAGAAGGAAGGCTATACATTTGCAGGGTGGCATAAAGATAAGGAATTGACAGAACCATGGGGCTTTGAACAAGATGTGGTAACAGAAGATATCACGCTATACGCCAAATGGACGAAAGTAAGCTACATCGTTACTTTTGATTCCAATGGAGGAAGCAAAGTTTCATCCCAATCGGTAGGATCTGGTGAGTTAGTAAAAGCTCCTTCCACTCCGGTAAAAGAAGGGTACACATTTGCAGGGTGGTATAAAGACAAAGGGCTAACTGAAGCATGGAATTTCGATCAAGATGTAGTGGAAAAAGATATCACGCTATACGCCAAATGGTCGAAAGCAAGCTATATTGTTACTTTTGATGCCAATGGAGGAAGTGAAGTTTCATCGCAAACTGTTGGATATAACGAGTTAGTGAAAGCCCCTTCTAATCCAACGAAGGCAGGCTATACATTCAACGGCTGGCACAAAGATAAAGAATTGACAGTACTATGGGATTTTGCAAAAGATGTAGTGACAAAAAACGTGACACTATATGCGAAATGGACAAAGGAAAGTACATCAGGCGGGGGCTCAGGCTGGGCTCATCTAAATACTGTCACTTTTGACTCCAATGGTGGCAGTAAAGTGCCGTCACAAACGGTCGGCTTTAACGACCTAGTGAAAGCACCATCCACTCCAGTGAAAGCAGACTATCAATTTGTTGGCTGGTATAAGGATGCAGCGCTTAACAATGCATGGGACTTTGCGAAAGATAAAGTAACAGCAGACATAACGTTGTATGCGAAATGGACAAAGGATAATTATATTGTTACTTTTGATTCAAACGGAGGCAGTAAAATCCCTTCACAAACAGTGGCATATAAAGCTTTAGTGAAAGCCCCTTCTAATCCAAAGAAGGAAGGTTACTTGTTTATCGGCTGGTATAAAAATAAAGAATTCACAAAAGCATGGGATTTTGCAAAAGATGTCGTTGCAGAAGACCTAACATTATATGCTCGATGGATGAAGGAGAGTAATGGCTGTGACATTACTTTCAAGGATATTGATCATAACTGGGCACAAGATATGATTAAAGAAGTTGCCAAGCGATGCATTATTATAGGTTATCCAGATGGCACTTTCCGACCAAATGATATGACGCAACGTCAACACGTAGTACTTATGATTGACCGTGCATTACAACCAATACCAATTCGAGAGTCTGTCTCCTTTTCGGATGTCCCTAAAAGCCATCCCTATTATGAACAAATCACACGACTACAACGAGCAGGAATTGTGGATGGTTCAAACGAGACATTTCGTCCAAACGCTTATATCACACGTGCCCAAATGGCAAAAATGATGGTGCTTGCATTTGGCTTAACGCCAACAGGAAATAGTACGTTTAAGGATGTCGATCCATCGCATTGGGCGAGTGGATATATTGCCGCTCTAGCAGACCATAACATTGCGTTAGGTGATGAAGATGGTAATTTCAGACCGAATGAAAATTTGACGCGTGCACAATTTACGGCGTTTATGTACCGAGCGCTTAATTTATAAGTCTTACCATAAAGGGATGTATCGTAATTTTGATACATCTCTTTTTCTATTTTAGGAGCTGAACGCCATTAGTGTTATTCGAGGATTGACTTGTGCGAGCACAAGTCAAAATTCGAACGCATTGTTTATCTGTATGAAAACGAAGCGACAGCAACAAATGTTTTCTGTAGCAAAAGCGAAGCGACAGCTACAATCATGCCAATGCGAAATTTATAGAATTGATAATCCTAAAAAGACCTAAAAAGAAGAAGATTTTTAGGATTATCAAATTATGTAACAAAACGAACAAATAGTGATTTTGCTTGTTGTAAAATGCTTGTTATAGTTTAAATATCCTTTAAAACAAGAGGCTTTATTCACAGTTGTGCAAAATAAGTGAATCTAATGAGAATAAGATAAAATTGTTGTTTAAGGGAGTGAAATACTCATCGGACATCTGTTTTTTTGTGAACTTTGATTGTCTAGAATAGTTATAAAGTATTAATAATGATGCTTTTTAATGTTTAGTGTCGTGGAAAAGGGGAATAAAGTTATTGATAAGAGCTATAAAAATCTTATTTATATTTGACACAGCTAGAAATTGCTAGTGCAAGACATTGAGGTGTTTTTATGTATAATTTTTTAGATCGTTCCGCTTTACAAAGAATAGAGGTTTTACATCAGATGTATAAAGAACAGAGACTATTTTCAAGTTTAGAGTTATCTCAAGAAATGGCTCTGTCAGAAAGAACAATATTAAAAATAATTGAGGAAATATCAAGGGATTTAAAAATTATTACAGAATCTGCTGATATCCAAAAAGTTGAGAATAAATATTTTCAATTAGACTACAAAGACAATTTCTCTATTAAAACTATAGAAAGATATTATTTGCAAAATTCCTTAACATATAAAGCTTTTGATGAGATTTTTTACAATAATTTTAATGATATTAATATGTTTGCTTTAGAAAATTTCACCAGTGTGGCCTCCATGTATAGACGTATAAAAAAAGTGAAACCTTTGTTAAGTCAATTTCATTTAGAATATACATCTCATGAAAAAGTCATTCTAGAAGGTGAAGAAAAACAAATTCGTTATTTCTATTTCTTGTTCTATTGGAATTCGTGTTGGGGAGAAGTATGGCCATTTACTCTCGTTTCAAGAGAGGAAATACTAGAAATAATGAAGGAAGTAAAAATAGAATTCTCAGAACCAATTTTATACTGGCTTGCTATTTGCCTAACACGTGCAAAATTAGGTTGCTTAATCGAATATCATCCAATGTATGCAAACTTTACGCAGCATCATCATAACTATGAGCAATTATCGGAAAAAATTAAGTATATATTTAAAGAATTTACAACGCTATCAGAAGAAGAAATTGAATTAGAAACAATGTTTTCATTTTCCATAATTAGCTGTATGCGTCATTATCAGAAAAAAGATAATACAGTAAGTTTATTGATGAATTTTGCACAGCACCATAATCAGGAACTATTCATACAAGCCACTTTATATTGGATGGAAGTATTTATGGATCATTTTTCTATTACTTTAGATGTGGAAGAATATGGAGCACTCTTTGTAAATTTACTACATCTTCATTATTTTATTTTAACCTTCTCTAGTCCAGCAAATTTATTTAAAGAAGATCATTATAAAATGCGATTAGAAATGCATGAAGCTACTCAAATAGAAATCATGAATCAGTTTTATGATCGGCTATTGGAAAATAAGAACTTCGAAAAAGTATTTAAACATAGAGAAGTATTGATTGGCCGATATCATAAATTACTAAAACAAACACTAAGCTTTGTTAATAGATATACCATTAAAATAAAAATATTTTCAATAATATACGATGTTCCTTATCTATTCAATCAAATAAAACGTGTTTTTGTTCACGTTGATTTATGTTCTGAAGATGAAGAAGCGGATTTAATTATATCAGATCGCTTATACATGAATATTAAAAAAAATCCAGAAGATATATTTGTTTGGCATTCAATTCCTGAGAGAGGGGACTACGAAAGGTTAGCAAGAAGACTACAGGAAATCTATTTTGATAAGTACCAACAGCCAAATAAGTTATTATTGAAAACTTTACTAAGTGATGTTTAAAAAATGGAGGTTATCTATGTTCTGGAAAAATAAAAATAAACAGATAGATCACGCCTTTATATTACTCGATAGTAATATAAAAATGAATATTCAAAATGGCAGTGAAATAGAGAAACAAATAAAAATGATCCATTTTTCGATAGAAGAGTTACAAGTATTAAAAAACTTGCAGCCATTTATTGTAGAAAAAATAGATGACATTGTTGATTATTTTTACAAGAGTCTAGCATTAGAAGATTCTTTATTGAGATTAATTACTAATAATAGTTCAGTGGATGCTTTGAAGAAAACTTTGAAATTACATATTTTAGATATGTTTTCTGGAATAATTGATGATGAATACTTTATAAAAAGAGCTAGAATAGCACAAATGCATGTGAAAATTGGTTTGCAGACAAAATGGTATTTAAGCGCTTTTCAAAATTTGTTTATTACAGTTATTGAGATTATCGAAAAGAATCTTTCTGAAAAAGAACTTTATTATTCTAGTGTAAAAGCACTCTCAAAATTATTTAACTTAGAGCAACAAATAGTTCTTGAAGAATATGATAAAGAGATAAGTAGAATTAAAGAAAAATCAAATAAACAGGTAGAAACAACTAAAAACCAAGTTGTGAATTCAACTGAAAATTTAGCAGCAATTTCAGAACAAACTAATGCATCATTTCAGGAATTACATATACTTTGCACAGAAATGATAGAGATCGTAAATACCGGAAAAGAGTTATCTACTTTAGCAGAAGAGAGAGCTGAAAATGGAAAATTACAAATAAGTAAACAGAATAGTAATATGAAGAAGGTTCATGAGGCAGTCCAAATAATCTCCATAGATATAGACGAATTGTTAAAGATTACAAAGGAAGTTCAAGGCATTATAGATATCGTCACGAAAATAGCAGATCAAACAAATTTATTATCTTTAAATGCAGCAATTGAAGCAGCAAGGGCTGGCGAAAATGGCAGAGGATTTGCAGTTGTAGCAGAAGAAGTTAAGAAACTATCAGAAGTAACGAAAAAATCAGTCTTGAATGTAGCTCATTTAGTTTTATCCACCGTATCTAATGTGGAAAAGTTATCTACTTCACTTGATATGATTAACAAATCTGTTCATGACGAACATCAAATTATGAAACAAACAAATATATTTTTTGAGCAAATTTTAAATTCTATGAAGGAAACACAAGAACATAATAAACATTTACAAGATGAACTGGAGATTTTTATCGGTGTGGTAAATGAGTTGGGGAAATCATTTGAAGAAGTTACATTGTCAGCTGACGGACTTGCTAGTTTTGCTAATGAATTAAACAATTGATGAGGGGTTTTCTGAATGAGCAAAAAAATGCCAAAAGAATTAACGTATTATTTAAAATTGGGTGATGCAGTTGTAATTGTTGGTGAAGATCAATTAATTATTGATGTAAATGAACAATACGAAACGATCACCGGCTATAAAAGAGAATTTCTAATTGGGTTTTCAGTAGAGGATTTAAAATCGAGTGCAACGCCATTTGTTATGTATAAATCGTTGAAAAATACATTAAGAAATGGAAAGCCGTGGTCTGGGACAATGGTTAATGTCAACAAATCATTAGAGATAAGGCACTCATTTATAACAATCACTCCAATTGACATAAAAGGAATTATTTATTATGTAGGAGTAATGCGCATGGCAGAACAACTATTGATAGAGGAAGTGGATCAGAAACAAATAGATCAAAAGGAGTTATTTAAATTGTTAGCTCTATCAAGTGAAATGCGCGATGTAGATATCGCAGAACATCTTCTAAATGTGCAAAAGCTAACAGAGGAATTCTTACTAAGCCTTTTTGAAGAGAGAACATATAATTTATCTGTAGACTATATTAGTAATGTTGTACAATACAGCGTATTACACGACATTGGAAAATCGAGTATACCAGAATCGATACTGTATAAAACCGGTTCACTAACAATCTATGAAAAGAGAATTATGGAGATGCATCCTCTTATTGGTGTAGATGTATTGGATAAACTATCCCATGAAATGAACAATAAACTTTTTCAGGATATAGAAATAGCCCAAAATATTATTAAATTTCATCATGAGAATTGGGATGGAACAGGATATCCAATGGGATTAAAAGGAGAAGAAATTCCTTTTGAAGCAAGAGTTATATCAATAGTAGATGTATACGACGCTTTAGTTAGTAATAGAGCTTATAAAGAAGCTTGGACAAAAGAAGAGGCCCTTGCTTATTTAAATGAACAGAAGGGCATTAAGTTTGACCCTAATTTAGTAGAAGTGTTTGTAGAAAAAGTAATAGGCAAGAATAGTATTTTATTAAAATAAAACAGAGTGTTCAGATAAAAAATATATGTAATAGTAACCGAACTTTAATCTATAAAAAAGAAGTACAAGCTTTTATGGGCAGTTTCACGACATTTCTTAGGTACAAGTTAGAGGAGCAAGGAAAAAAGTTAATGTGGTCAAGTAAAGGAATCTCTATCTTTTCTGAGCATACATTCCGCTGTGAATGTGGATTTGTAGCAGGGAAACAGGGATTGGAATATCGTCATCAACATCAATCATGAAGCAGGATTGCGTTTATTAGCATAGCAAAAAGAACTTTTGGAACAAGAGGGATAGCTCAATCAGTTTTCATTGGCACTAAAAGCAACGATGAGTCAGGAAGCCTCCACCCCAAAAAACGTTAGGTTTTAAGTGGGGGCTAGTTTTTCACATTATTGTTATTAAGGTGGAGAGGAAATGAAGTTTTATAAAAATTTATCTTTGGTTGGAAAGTTCGGAATATTCAATACCGTTATACTGGCTGTACTTGTAATTATAGGGGTTACTGGGATATATGGTGTTAAAGAAATGAATGATAATGCAAAGTATATTTATGACGAAAATGTAACTTCTGTTTATTTATTAAGCAATATTTCCATTAATCAGCAAAAAATAACTAATTTAAAGTTTAAGCTATTTTATAATTCGCAAGATACTGATGAGAAGATTGAATATTACGAAAAAATAGTAGCTTTGGACGAAGAAAATAGTCGTATTTTTAAAGATTTAAAGAACACAGAAATGGGAAGCGAAGAAAAAAAGTTAAGTAAGGATTTAGAACAAGTACTTGAAAGTTATAAAGGTATACTAGAATCCATTTTCCAACAAGCTATCTCGGATGGGGACATAGGAGATGTTGATGAATTACTAAAGCCTCTATTAGAAAAAGAACAGCAGAGAGATAATCTTATGGAACAAATAGAGGGAATAAATATCAAGAGTGCTGAAATGAAAAGCGAAGAAAATGATGTAGCCTATAAAAAAACATTGTATAGAAACATCATTATTATAGCTATTGCTCTAATATTTAGCGTAAGTGTTTTAGTTTATTTAAGCAGATATATCAAAAAGGCAATCTCCAATATTAAAAATGTTGTATCTGGAGTTGAAGAGGGAGATTTATCACGACATGCTGAGGTGATCTATTCTGATGACCTTGGGAAAATTACTGAAGGGTTGAACAATTCAATTTCACATATTCAGGATCTTGTTTCTAGTGTTAGTAGCACATCAACACAAATGAGTACTTTAAGTGAAGATTTAACTGCAACTATTGAAGAGATTACTGCATCAATGAATGAAATTGATACAACTTCAAAGGATGTCGCTATGGGGAGTACTACACTAAGTGCAACAACTGAGCAATTAAACGCCACTGCCATTGAGATGCTTGAAAGTACAAAAAAATTAAATGAGAAAACAGAATATAGTCTGAATTTCTCACAAAAAGTAAAAGATAGAGCAATTGAAATTAAAGAAACAGCTATTCAAGCATATAGTACAGCTCGTAATCTATATGATGAGAAACAAAAGCTAGTTTTAGAAGCGATTCAAGCTGGAAAAATCGTATCTGAAGTAAAAGTAATGTCTGATACAATAGCAGATATTGCTGCTCAAACCAATTTGTTAGCCTTAAATGCAGCGATCGAGGCCGCAAGAGCAGGTGAGCAAGGTAATGGCTTTGCTGTTGTAGCTGATGAAGTTCGGAAATTAGCTGAACAATCATCTGAAACTGTTCAAAAAATACAAATTGTTACTAGTGAAGTAGAAAACGCATTTACGAATGTGTCTACTAATGCTCAAGAGCTATTACACTTTATAGATAATAAAGTAACACCTGATTATGAGCTTTTCCAAAATAGCGGAATTCAATATGAAGAAGATGCTATGTACTTTAATACATTAATAACTGAAGTGACAACGTTTGTTGGAACGATGAAATATTCTATGTTAGAAATACAAAAAGCGATTGAAAATGTAGCTACTGTCGCTATAGAATCGTCTGATCAGTCAAATGGTATAGCAAAGGGTATTTCAGAAGCATTACAAGCCATACAGCATGTAGCAGAGTCATCCGTACAAACTGCAAGTATCGCTGAAAAAATTTCTCAACAATTAAATAATTTCAAGCTATAGGATAGGAAATAGTACCTGCGGGTAAAAGACGTTGAATAATGTGAAACTTCAAACCTTTGGGTGTAATGGTCATTGAAACGCAGTTAATCCCAATCTCTCCTAAGTAATGCCATTTTCGCATGGATGAACAAAAATTTTTTCCTTTCATATCATATGTGAGAATGGATTTTACGTTATTGAGGAGGAAAAGGATGCATTGGATAGCCATCATTCTTATTGGGATAGCTGCCAACTTAGATAACTTAGGAATTGGCCTCGCCTATGGTATTAAACGAGTAAAAATACCCGTATTATCCAACATGGTGATTGCGCTTATTTCAATGATTATCACATTTGTAGCGGCCACTACAGGTAGCGTAATTATTGATTTTGTCTCTCCAAAGTTTGCGAATTTGCTAGGAAGCTTTTTACTTTGTGTTATTGGGTTGTGGACTTTATTATCTAGTCGCTTTTCGAAACAAGGGATCTTGGAAAATCCTGAAGTGTTTGATGAGGATAAAAATCATATTATTTCATTTAGAGAAGCAATGACACTTGGCTTTGTTTTATCTGCCAACTGTTTAGCGGGTGGAATAGCACTCGGGGCAAATGGTATTTCTGTAATATGGACAGTTATCTCTATCGGAGTCTTTTCGTTCGTAACAGTAGCTACTGGCACTCACTTTGGTGCTTTATTAACAAAGACGTTTATAGGAAAACACTCAACGGCTATTTCAGGAGGGCTACTTATTCTTATAGGGGTTATTGAAATGTTTTCTTAAGTTAGCGATTCTGTCATGCGTGGCGATTATCGTTTTGTCGTCCAAGGTAAAAAGGAGTTTTCCTCTTTCATTGGGAAGCTTCTTTTTATATGAAGAAAGTCGTCGAAGTAAAATTCCTGTAGTCTGAGAAATCTGATCAGGTAACACATGCAACTGCTCGGATAAAGCACATAATCGCTCGGGTATGCCGAAAAAGTGATCGGGTAAAGCCCAAAACCGCTCGGGTATGCCGAAAAAGTGATCGGGTAGCGCCCCGAACTGCTCGGGTATGCCGAAAAAGTGATCGGGTAAAGCCCAAAACCGCTCGGGTATGCCGAAAAAGTGATCGGGTAAAGCCCCGAACCGCTCGGGTATGCCGAAAAAGTGATCGGGTAAAGCCCAAAACCGCTCGGGTATGCCGAAAAAGTGATCGGGTAAAGCCAAAAACCGCTCGGGTATGCCGAAAAAGTGATCGGGTAACATCCAAAACCGCTCGGGTATCCAGTAGAACTGCTCAGGTAAAGTCCCATCTGTCCAGATAAGCCGAAGAACTGCGGTTAGTAGAACTGCTTAGGTAGAAATAAGTCCCAAAGGAAATCTCGAATCCAAACCACCAACCACACACAACCTTCGAAATGAAAACCTAGTATCATTGATTGAAAAAATTTTTAATAATCACTTGACGTAATTTAATTATTAATATATAGTAAGTTACATAAAGTAATTGATTACTTTTAGTAACTAATGTATACTAGGATGTACAAAAGAAGTAACTACAAATATTTATTCTCAGAATACTGGGGAACATAATTAATGTAGTTACTTCATATTTTAACATATATCTCGAATTCGAGATATAATAACCAAATTGGAGGAATTTATAATGACAAAATGGAACATTGATTTAGGACACTCAGCAATTAACTTTCAAGTAAAACACATGATGGTATCAAAAGTAAAAGGTGTCTTTGATACTTATTCAGCAGATATTGAAGCAGCAAATCTTGCAGATTTAACAACAGCAAAAATTGGCTTTACAATTGATGCAGCTAGCATTAACACACGTAGTGAAGATCGTGATAATCACTTAAAAGCAGCTGATTTCTTCGATACTGAAAATTATCCAACAATCACGTTCAAGTCAACAAACATTACAAAAAAATCAGCAGATGAATATGCGATTACAGGTGACTTAACAATTAAAGACGTCACGAAATCAGTTACATTTGAAACTGAATTTAATGGTAAAGGTACAAATCCGTGGGGCCAAGAAGTTTATGGCTTTGAAGCTGAAACGACAATCAATCGTGAAGAATTTGGCTTGACTTGGAATGCAGCTTTGGAAACTGGCGGTGTTCTTGTTGGTAAAGACATTAAGATTACAGTTGAATTAGAAGTAAATCCGGCTTAATCTTGTATACTGTGCCTCGATAAATATTATCGGGCACATTTTTTTTATTTTCTAAAACTAATTTGTAAAAATAATACAATAAATAAGTTTCTTGTATAATTTTAGTAATTACTGCATATAAATCATCATATTGTTTTTGGGGGCGATGGGATGAATGTATTAGTAACAGGTGGTTATGGTTTTATAGGTAGTGCAGTGGCAAGACGTTTCTTTAAAGAAGGGGCAAATGTTTATATTATTGATAATTTAAGCACAGGTCATTTACGCAATGTTGACTTTAAGCATAAATCTTATCTTTTGAATGTGGAAGATGAAGTTTGTGAGCATCTCTTTAAGGAAATATCATTTGATGTGGTCATCCATTGTGCAGCACAAACAAGTGTCCAAAAATCAATGCATGAGCCTGTGAAGGATGTTTTAACGAATATTGTAGGGCTTAGTCAAATGCTCTTCTTATCGTCAAAATATAAGGTACAGCATTTCGTTTTTGCCTCTTCTGCAGCTGTTTATGGTGATAGTCACTATCCACCACTAGAAGAAACAGATGTTAGTGAGCCGATTTCTATGTATGGATTAAATAAAAGTATTGGTGAAACATACTGCGAAAAATGGCAAAAAGATTATCGTTTACCAACATTAATATACAGATTTGCTAATGTATTCGGTCCAAGGCAATGTATGCATGGGGAAGCGGCAGTTATTCCAAGCATGCTAAGAAGCAGTATTGAAGGAAAGCCCTTTACGATTTATGGAGATGGAGAACAGACACGAGATTTCATTTATGTAGATGACATTGCAGATGCCATTTATGCAGGTGTACAGGCTAGATTACAAGGTATTTATAATGTATCGACTAATGAGGCATGGTCAATTCATCAAGTCATTTTATTACTACAGCATTTAAACCATCCTTTAGAAATTCAATATGCTCCTGCAAGAGAGGGAGATATTGAGCACTCGTTTTTAAATAATGAAAAGTTGGCGAAGGCAATAGGATGGAGACCAAAAACTTCTTTTGCGGAAGGCATAGAGCGTACATTGCAAGCATTACAAAATGAAAAGATAGTAGAAATTTAAACAAATTGTAAAAGTATGTCCACAGTACCTCGCTTAGTACTCAAATATGAAGATGAAGATTTTTAAGTGTAGTATTTGACGATTTACCCTACTATATAGGGAAAATCGTCTTTTTATATTTTTACAGGCGTGTTGATTAGGAAAAAATAGGTTTATTATTGATCGATGAAAGGGTTTTTCTTGTTGCTAATTAGTGTCGAGCCCCAAAACAGAATCGCTAAAGCTACTTTCGTTCGTTTTATAGGAATACTTTGAAGATTTATCGAAACAAAATCGCTCTTTATCGAAACTATTTGAGCTTTTATCGAAACAAAATCTTATTTTATCGAAACTATTTGGGCTTTTATCGAAAAACAAGCTCTTTCTATCAAAGAAATCAACCACATGTTATGATGAAGAGCTTGTAGCGTTGGGCTACTCGACGCTCGCTCGCAGGAAGCCTTGCTCTGTGCGAAAGCGCAGCGACAGCAACAATACGAGGTTGGTCACGGAAGCGTTATTACAGGACGTGATGCTCTTAGCCTTCGTTCCTCTGCCGGCTTGCTCCATGGTCTCATCTGTGACACTGACCCCCCAAGGAGTCGCCCAGTCTCCACTCAACTTATTTACATAGCATACGTTTTAACATATGTCATCCACAACTTTTGGTGATGAGCCATTACGCGGAGTAATAGGCGTTTTTTTACGGCTATAGTATAATTATCTTAAAGGAATGTTGCGGAATTGAACGGGGGCTTGTATATGTTAGTAGATTTTAGAGTGAAAAATTGCTTGAGTTATAACGATGAAACGCTATTTTCGATGGTGGCGGGAAGCCGCATTCGAAAATTAAAGGACACACATACGATAAAATGTGACTCGTTTCGCCTTGTAAAAAGTGCCTTTATTTTCGGACCAAATGGAAGTGGAAAATCAAACTTATTCACTGCTATTAAAGTGTTGCGTTCTTTGTTGTTTAACTTTGAAAATCTTAATAATGTCAAACAACTGCGCTTACCCTATCAACCGTTTAAGCTAGGAAGTCAGCAAGGGCAACCAACAGAATTTATGATTTCATTATTACTCGATGGGGTACTGTACGATTATGAGGTACAGTATAATGCATCGCAGGTACTTTATGAATGCCTAACTAAAACGACAAAGTCCGTGAAAGAACAGCTCTTTATCAGACAGTGGGATGGGACAGAATATTTGTATAAAACTGCCCAAAATACAGCACTAGAACTGACAAAATATACGCGTAATAATACAGCTTTCTTATCAGTATTAAATGTCTTTAATGACCCAGATGCTACGAAAATATTTGATTGGTTTTTACATAAAATCCTATTTTTAGATGAGGCAAATCGGTTATCAAGTCATCCGCTTATTCGTAAACTTGAAGAGGAGCCATTTAAGAAAGCGGTTATTAAGTTACTAAAGATTGCGGATTTTTCTATTCAAGATGTGACGGCAAGACGCGTTGAGCGAAGAGAGAAAAATACCATTGGCTATGAATTTGACACACCAGAGGTTATACAAGAGGTGGATATTGATTTGCACTATTTATCGTTCAATGAAGCAGGTGCACCGATAGGCACAGAGACGATCAATTGGACGATGGATTCAAAGGGTACAGTCCGTATGTTACATTTAGCATGTGTTATGGTAGATGCATACAATAAAGGAAAGACCATTTTTATAGATGAATTTGATACGGCATTTCATGTGTCTATCTGCGAATTTTTAATGGCCATTATGAACAGCAAACGTAACGCTACGAATCAATTTGTTGTTACAAGTCATGAAATTGATTTATTAGATCAGCCACTACGTTCCGATCAAATATGGTTTGTGAATAAAAGCTTTAAAAATGAATCCGAGTTATACTCCTTATTTGATTTTACAGATTTGCAGAAGAAACGTGGAGATATTTCCTATGCCAAGCGTTACTTAAAGGGCGAATTCGGGGCAACACCGGTTATTAATGAATATTTATCAGATCAATATTTAACTTCTTTCAGCGGGTATCCAAACACCCGCTGAAATAGAGGAACTCAGTCTAAGAACGCTACGTCCTGTGGCAATTTATCTGTGCGAAAGCGTAGCGTCAGCAACACATGACTGAGTGACCAACATCATGTTACTGACGCTACGTTAGCACTGCGCTTTCGTACAGAAAACATTTGTTGGCCCAAAGCCTCTGGCGGATGTCACGGAATTGGAAAGGAGTGCTTTGTGCAAGCACAAAGCCGATTCCGGACGCAATTATGCCGAGGCATAATTGATAGGGAAGTGGAGGTTTCTGAGCAATGAGAGTACGTCAACAAGGTAACCGAACACTGCGTAAAACAATATTAATTTATTGTGAAGGTGAAACCGAGCGCATTTATTTTGAACAAATGCGTATTTTAAAGCGCTCAAAAATGGTAAGTGTCAAAATAAAAAACGTTAAGCGTTCAGCTATTAAGCTAGCCCAGCATGCATATCGAGATTCAAGCTATCAATATTTTGATGAGGTTTGGATTGTTTTTGATAAGGATGATTTAACCGAAAGGCAATTAGAGGAAGTTAATGACTTTTGTGAGGAGCAAAATATTCATATTGCCTACACAAATGAAGCGTTTGAATTATGGCTGCTGTTGCATTTTGAAGAGGTCGATATTTCGGAAAAGTATCCTCGTGCTGTCTTAAATGACAAGATGGAGCAGCATCTTGGGATTTCACGCTATTTTCGTCATAAAGCGGATGAGTCAGTCATTGCACCTATCGCACTTCGACATGAGGTCGCTATTAAAAATTGCACGGAAATGATGGCACTTCGCAAGACAGAAAGCCGTGACAACCCTTATTGCAACATACATGAAATGATACAATACATATTTTAACTTCTTTCAGCGGATATATGGACACCCGTTGAAAGAAAGGAACTCAGTCTAAGAACGCCACGTCCTGTGGGAATTTATCTGTGCGAAAGTCACGTTAGCACTGCGCTTTCGCACAAAAAACATGTGGTACTCATCGGCCCCCTAGACAGCCATAATGGGAACGGAAATCAACCACACGTTATGGTAATGAGCCAAAAATATGACAATTAATCTGTACATTTGGCACGCCTTAAAGCTATAAAAGAAACGTGTAAATTGTATTCGTCATCCTTTGCGATTAGCTAGATTGCCTTTTCAATCTAAACCCATTACAATAAAGTTAAGTTAATAAAAGGTTTGAGAGATTGAGAGACCATTAAAAACATATGTACATTTTGTACATGTGCTTTTAATGGTCTCTTTTTTCGTTCTCAATGAGGAGGGAATTCATTATGAGCACAGCTTCAGCATTGCAGCGTCAACAAACGATTGAAGATTTACAAAGTAAAGAATACGATTTATTGGTTATTGGTGGGGGTATTACAGGTTGCGGTATTGCGCTGGATGCCATTGCCCGCGGATTATCTGTAGCGTTAGTTGAAATGCAAGACTTTGCTGCTGGTACTTCTAGCCGTTCGACAAAATTAGTCCATGGTGGGCTACGTTATTTAAAGCAATTTGAAATAAAAGAGGTTGCGGATTTAGGAAAAGAGCGTGCGATTGTTTATGAAAATGGACCACATGTGACAACTCCTGTTTGGATGCTACTCCCATTCCATAAAGGTGGTACATTCGGCAAATTCTCAACGAATATTGGCTTACGTGTATATGATTTTTTAGCAGGCGTTAAACGTTCTGAGCGTCGATACATGTTAAAAGCTGCAAAAACAATTGAAAAAGAACCTTTAGTCAAAGCTGAGGACTTACGTGGTGGTGGTGTATATGTAGAATATCGTACAGATGATGCCCGTCTTACAGTTGAAGTTGCCAAAGCTGCTATCGAAAAAGGCGCTACACTTATTAACTATACAAAGGCAGAAAGCTTTTTATATAACGACCAAGAGAAAATTAATGGCATCATAGCACAAGATTTGATTGCCCAAAACACGTTTAATATTCGTGCTAAAAAAGTTGTGAATGCTGCTGGTCCATGGGTAGACGATGTTCGTGAGATCGACGGGAAAGAAAATGGTAAGCATTTAATTTTATCAAAAGGTGTGCACATCGTTTTTGATGAATCCAAATTTCCATTACATCAAGCTGTCTATTTTGATACACCTGATGGCCGCATGGTATTTGCGATTCCTCGAGATGGAAAGACATATGTTGGAACGACAGATACATTTTATAAAGGTGATGCATGTGAAATGAATATTCATCAAGAAGATCGTGATTATATGATGAAGGCAATTCATTACATGTTTCCAAAAGTTAATGTCACTGATGAAGATATCGAATCAAGCTGGGCAGGTGTTCGTCCATTAATTCATGAGGAAGGTAAAAATCCATCTGAAATTTCTCGTAAGGACGAAGTATGGGAATCTCCTTCAGGTCTTGTGACGATCGCTGGAGGTAAATTAACAGGTTATCGTAAAATGGCTGAAACAGTTTTAAATATGATTGCGCAAGAGTTAGAACAACAATTTGGTGTTACATCTAAACCATGTCATACAAAGCATATTCATATTTCTGGTGGAGATGTTGGTGGCTCCAAAAACTTCCATGCATTCGCATCTAAACGAACAAAAATGGGCGTCGCCATCGGATTATCTGAAGAGGAAGCACAACATTTAGCACATCATTACGGTGCTAATGTAGACACTGTTTTTGAATTTGCAAAAGAAAAGCATGCGGTTTTACCACAGGGGCTATATGCTCAGTTACTGTACGGTATTCATCATGAAATGGTTGTTCATCCAAACGATTTTTTGATTCGTCGTACAGCATATATGTTCTTTAATATCGCCCTTGTGAAACTGTATAAAGATGCGGTATTAGATGAAATGGCAAAACAATTATACTGGTCTACTGAGCAACGTACACAATATGAAAAAGATTTAAATACAGAAATAACACGAGCAACTACCGCATTATAATAAAAATGAGGAGCTGTCCTAAAAGTAAGAATATATAGGTAAAAGCGCGCGTAGACTTTAGCGAATTGTTTTTTCGACGAAGCATGGGCTGAGACGTGGCGTAGAAGATTCCTTTGCGATAAAGCGTAAGTGAACCACGTAGCGTATAAGCACCGCGATACGGCTCATGTCATGTTTGAGAAAAGCGAAGCGGATAAATTATGATTTCTTATGAAGAACTTTTTGACAGCTTGATTTTTAAATAAAGGGGTAATCTTATGAATTTCAATAATCAACAAATTATTCCCGCTGCACGTACAGTAAAGCAATTTGATGATGTTTTAAAAAGTCGATTCGAATACATTGTTCTACTAGAAGTGCATATTAGTTTACTCAAGTCAATAAAGCGTGAGGTAGATCGTAACGGTAAAAAATTAATTATTCATGCAGACTTAATTCATGGCTTAAAAACGGATAATTTCGCAGCTGATTTTTTATGCAATGATATCCGTCCAGCAGGTATTATTTCTACTCGATCAAATATGTTAATAAAAGCAAAATCTCGTGGGATTATCGCTATTCAGCGTGTCTTTTTAATTGATACGATTGCGCTTGAAAAAAGTTTTTCAATGATTGAATCAGCGAAGCCTGATTATATTGAATTATTACCAGGTATAATTCCTTCAATGATTTCAGAAGTACACCAGCGTACAAAAATCCCTGTTATTACAGGAGGCCTAGTCCGCACAGGTGAAAGTATAGAGGAAGCGCTAACAGCTGGAGCAGTAGCCATTACGACATCTAATGAAAAATTGTGGGAAAATTTCAAAAAATAGGTTGACTATATATATTGTTTTCTCTACAATGTGGGTAAGTTCAAAAGCGCGTGGTTAGGAAAAGGAACCCACATTTATTCATCTGCATTTCAGTGTGCAGTTTGTTTAGGTGTGGGTTTATTTTTTTTGCTAGGCGTACTATAACAAAGGGGGCTTCTTGTATGTCTACATTTACAGCTGAAATTGTTGGCACGATGATTCTTATTTTATTCGGTGGTGGCGTTGTTGCTGGAGTATCATTGCACAAATCGAAAGGCTTTGGCGGTGGATGGGTGGTGATTACATTCGCTTGGGGTCTAGGTGTGGCGATGGCTGCATATGCTGTTGGTGGTATTAGTGGTGCTCATTTAAACCCTGCTTTAACAATCGCACTTGCTACAATTGGTAATTTCCCATGGGAAGACGTCCCTACTTACATTGTTGCACAATTGATTGGTGCATTTTTAGGTGCGGTACTCGTTTATTTTATGTATTTACCACATTGGAAAGGCACGAAAAATCCAGATGCAAAACTGGGCGTATTTTCTACAATTCCTGCTATTAAACATCCATTATCAAATTTAATTTCAGAAATGATTGGTACATTTATACTTGTTTTAGGTATTCTAGCATTAGGAACAAATACAATTACTGATGGCTTAAATCCATTTCTAGTTGGTTTGCTAATTGTAGTCATCGGGATGGCATTAGGGGGGCCTACTGGTTATGCAATTAACCCTGCACGTGATTTAGGTCCACGTATTGCTCACTTTTTCTTACCAATACCAGGGAAACGTGACTCGGGGTGGTCATATGCATGGGTTCCAATTGTTGGTCCAATTATCGGTGGTACATTCGGTGCCCTATTTTTCCAACAAATTTTTGAGGGGAAAAATAGTATTGCATTTTGGTTGCTTGCTATTATCGTAGTTATTATTTTTATCAGTGCTCAAATGACAGTGAAAAATGTTAAAAGTGAAGCGTAATTAAAAAATTAGTAATTAAAAAAATATTTGGAGGTTTGTCCGATGTCAGAAAAAAAATATATTTTAGCTTTAGACCAAGGTACAACAAGCTCACGTGCTATTTTGTTTGATGAAAAAGGGAGCATTCTCCATAGTGCACAACAAGAATTCCAACAATATTTCCCACAATCTGGATGGGTTGAACATAACGCAGAAGAAATTTGGTCGTCCATTCTGTCTTGTATCGCTACAGCGCTTTCTGCAAAAAATATTGATTCAAATCAAATTGCTGGGATCGGTATTACAAACCAACGCGAAACAACAGTCGTTTGGGATAAAAATACAGGGAAGCCAATCTATAATGCGATTGTATGGCAATCACGCCAAACGAACGCTATTTGTGAAGAATTGAAAGCAAATGGTTACAATGACTTATTCCGTGATAAAACAGGTTTATTAATCGACGCATATTTCTCAGGTACAAAAGTAAAATGGATTTTAGACAATGTTGAAGGTGCCCGTGAAAAAGCAGAAGCAGGGGACTTACTATTCGGCACAATTGATACGTGGTTAATATGGAAGTTGACTGGTGGTAAAGTACATGTAACGGATTATTCAAATGCTTCTCGTACATTAATGTATAACATTTATGATTTAAAATGGGATGAGGAATTATTAAATATTTTAGGCGTTCCTGCCTCTATGCTTCCAGAGGTTCGCCCTTCTTCAGAAGTATATGGTTATACAGAAGAAGCTCTGTTCTTCGGTTCTGCTGTTCCGATTGCTGGTGCTGCGGGCGATCAACAAGCTGCTCTATTTGGTCAGGCTTGCTTTGAAGAAGGCATGGTCAAAAACACTTATGGTACAGGCTGCTTTATGTTGATGAACACTGGTGAAAAGGCAGTAAAATCAGAGAATGGCTTATTAACTACGCTAGCTTGGGGCTTAAATGGTAAGGTAACTTATGCTTTAGAAGGAAGTATTTTCGTAGCTGGCTCTGCTATTCAATGGTTACGTGATGGCTTACGAATGTTCCGCTCTGCTGCTGATTCTGAGCAATATGCTGAACGTGTGGAGTCGACGGATGGCGTTTATGTAGTTCCTGCATTCGTTGGTCTAGGAACACCTTATTGGGATTCTGATGTACGAGGTGCTGTTTTTGGTTTAACTCGTGGTACATCTAAAGAACATTTTGTACGTGCAACATTAGAATCATTAGCTTATCAAACAAAAGACGTACTTAGCGCAATGGGAGCAGATGCAAATATTCCATTAACAAAATTACGTGTAGATGGCGGCGCTGTTGCAAACAATTTCTTAATGCAATTCCAAGCAGACTTATTAAATGTTCCCGTTGATCGTCCGGTTATTAACGAAACAACTGCTTTAGGTGCTGCCTATTTAGCAGGTTTAGCAGTTGGCTTCTGGAAATCAACAGATGAAATTAGTGAGTATTGGAATTTAGAGCAACAATTCACACCTGATATGGATGACTCACTTCGCGAAGAAATTTATGCAGGCTGGAAAAAAGCTGTGACAGCTGCTCAAGCGTTTAAATAATTAGATTAATAGGTTGGATTTAAAAGATAGTTGTAGTGATAAGAAAAACCTTGATAGGCTAATTTGAAGCGAATCCCAGATTGTTAGACAAACAATTTAACTGTTGGGGTTACTTCATTCGCCAATCAAGGTTTTATTTGTTAATAAGAAATTATTCTATAACCACTTCGATAGTAACTTTAAGTCACTGTTTAGCAGACTTTTTTGAAACCTCCACTATTCGACCGTGCCCTTAGTGCCGAGTCGTATTTCTTCTATAGCAACGATCTTGAAGCATGTTTATTCCAAAAAAACATATAGTGTATATTGAGAATTATGAGTACTGGAATGAAAGGGGATTGCGTGGATAATTCTAAGTCGAATCAGCGCAAAAATTTAGATGAGAATGCAAAGGATCAGCAGCTGGAGCCATTTCGTGTCGATAATGATGGAAAAAAGATGACAACGAATCAGGGGCTGAAAGTTTCGAATGATGAGGATTCGTTGAAGGCTGGCATTCGTGGGCCAACTATTATGGAGGATTTTCATTTTCGAGAAAAAATAACACATTTTGACCATGAACGTATTCCAGAGCGTGTTGTACATGCAAGGGGCTTTGCGGCACATGGAGAATTTGAGTTGTATGAGTCGATGGGGGAATATACTAAAGCGAAATTTTTACAGGACCCTAGTAAGAAAACACCTGTATTTGTCAGATTTTCAACCGTAGTTGGAAGCTTAGGATCGATGGATACTGCACGTGATGTTCGTGGCTTTGCGACGAAGTTTTACACAGATGAAGGTAATTATGATTTAGTCGGCAATAATATACCTGTCTTTTTTATTCAAGATGCCATTAAGTTTCCTGATTTAATTCATGCAGTAAAACCGGAGCCTCACAATGAAATGCCCCAAGCAGCCTCAGCGCACGATACGTTTTGGGATTTTGTGGCGAACAATCAGGAAATTGCGCATATGATTATGTGGCATATGTCTGATCGAGCAATACCTAGAAGTTTTCGAATGATGGAAGGCTTCGGTGTTCATGCTTTTCGTTTCGTCAATGATAAAGGAAAGTCGAGATTTGTGAAGTTTCATTGGAAGCCTGTGTTAGGTGTTCATTCACTCGTTTGGGATGAAGCGCAAATTATTGCTGGAAAAGATCCGGATTTTCAACGACGTGATTTATGGGAATCAATAGAGATTGGTGATTATCCAGAATATGAGCTTGGTGTACAGATGCTTGAGCCAGAGGACGAATTTAAATTTGATTTTGATATATTGGATGCAACAAAGCTTTGGCCTGAGGAGATCGTGCCAGTTAAAAAGATTGGAAAAATGACCTTGAATCGCAATGTTGATAATGTTTTTGCTGAAACAGAGCAAGTCGCCTTTCATCCCGGAAATGTTGTGCCAGGCATAGATTTTACAAATGATCCACTTTTACAGGGACGATTATTTTCTTATTTAGATACACAGCTAATTCGTCTGGGTGGACCAAACTTTGCAGAAATTCCGATTAATCGACCTGTTTGTCCAATTCATAATAATCAGCGCAATGGGTTTAGTCGACAAACTATTAATGTAGGAAGAGTAAGCTATCATAAAAATTCCTTGGCAAATAATACACCGTCAACATCTACTGCAAAAGAAGGTGGCTATGTCCACTATGAAGAAAAGGTTGAAGGACGGATTACACGAGCAAGAAGTAAATCCTTTGATAATCATTTTTCACAGGCAAGGCTATTTTGGAATAGCATGTCGCCACCTGAAAAACAACATATCATTGACGCCTTTAGCTTTGAGGTAGGAAAGGTAAAAAGTAAGTCAGTTCGCCAACAGGTTGTCGATATGTTCGTTCGTGTGGATAAAGCAATGGCAACGACTGTGGCTGATAATATTGGTGTTAATCGTCCAAAAGGAGAGCAAATAAATGTCACTTTATCATCACCTGCACTAAGCCAGGCTAATACAATAAAAATGCCACAAACACTTAAGGTAGGTGTGCTAATAGGTGATGGGTTTGACGCAAATGAAGTTGGCGAAGTGCTGAAATATTTAACAAGACAAGGTGTACGATACAATATTATTTCCGACAGATTAGGGGTTGTGACTAGCAGCGATGGCGTACAGTTAACAGCAAGTGACACATTTATTACTACTGATGCGGTACTCTTTGACTCATTATATGTTGTAGGTGTAAAAGCAAACAACCAGGCAAAGTTTAATTCGCAAATTGTAAATTATATGAATGAAGCGTATAGACATTATAAACCGATAGGCATTGCCAAATCTGGAATTATATTTTTTAATATGTCTAACGTCAATGTAGGGCCAGGAATTGTGTTGGCAACTGGCGACGAAGGTTTCGCTAAAAAATTTGTAGCTGCCATTGCCCAGCAACGCTTTTGGGAGAGGAATATTTACTAACTTTACGTTGTTTCTACGAGGAACAGAATGTTTGCTTGCCGAGGAATACCCGCGGAAGAGGAGCGAATACCCGCGTAAGAGGAGCGAATACCCGCGGAAGAGGAGCGAATACCCGCGGAAGCGAAGCGAATACCCGCGGAAGAGGAGCAAATACCCGCGTAAGAGGAGCAAATACCCGCGGAGCCGAGCGATACCCGCGGAAGCCGAGCAAATACCCGCGTAAGAGGAGCGAATACCTGCGGAAGCCGAGCAAATACCCGCGGAGCCGAGCGATACCCGCGGAAGAGGAGCGAATACCCGCGGAGCCGAGCGATACCCTTTCAATCTATATGGCAAAAACGAGTATCTGCATAGAAAATAAAGTCTCTCATTGTTCAAAATGAATAGTGAGGGACTTTTTCGCGCTGATGGTTTGTATTTCGTTTTTTGTTCAGGAGGTCTTCTGTTAAAAAAATCGGCATTCTCATTCGCGATATAATGACTTTTTTTACGGCAGTGAACGATGGAGTGGACAAAGGATCTCAGAATTTACTGTAATTCCCATGACATTGCATTCAAATTTTGTAAATGATATGGTGGTCATGAGGTGAATTTTGTGGGAAAATTTGATATTGCAATTATTGGCGCAGGTCCAGGGGGATATGTGGCAGCCATTCATGCAGCAAAAAGCGGCAAGAAGGTAGCTTTAGTGGAGCGCGATAAAGTGGGAGGAGCCTGCTATAATGTCGGCTGTATTCCTTCGAAAATTTTATTGGAGCATAGTAAGCTTATTCAGGAAATAAAACGTGGTAATGACTGGGGCATTGAAACTTCTACAGTAAATGTAAATTTTCCGCGATTGATGAAACGTAAAGATGCTATTATCGACGAGCTTTTAACGAATATTGAGGATTATATTTTGAGCAATCAAATTACCTTTTATCGAGGAGAAGCAGCAGTAGCTAAAGATTTAACTGTAACTGTTGGAAGTGAGTCCTTTACTGCAATGGATATCATTTTAGCGACAGGAAGTAAACCATTTGTCCCACCGTTTAAAGGTCTAGAGACGTCTTCATATTTTACAACGGATACATTTTTTGATATTGAAGAGTTGCCAACGCAGTTAACAATTATCGGTGGTGGCGTGATCGCTGTGGAGATGGCATTTAGCCTAGCACCACTTGGAACGAAGGTGACGATGCTAAATCATAGTGAGGACATTTTACAGACAGAAGAGCCGGACGCACGCCCAGTTATTCGCGAAAAGATGAAAAAGCTTGGTATTGAGCTTGTGACAGATTTCCAATTCGAGCATTTTAATGGCAATGAAATTCATACATCTAAAGGAATTTATACATATGAAAATCTATTATTTGCAACAGGTCGACGCCCAAATACAGAAATCGCTCAGCAATTAGATCTAGCTTTCGATGGTCGATTGATTGCAGTCAATGAGCATCTTGAAACAAGTCAGCCACACATTTATGCCATAGGCGACTTAGTGGGTGGTTACCAGCTAGCTCATTCAGCGAGTGCAGAGGGAATTCATGTTGTGGATCATATTTTAGGAAATGAGCCAGCACTGATTGATCAAACATTGATTCCTCGCTGTGTTTATACACATCCTGAAATTGCGACGTTTGGTTTACTGGAAGAGCAGGTGAAAGAACCTTATACGGTGACTCAAATGCCTTTACGGACAAACCCTAAGGCATTAATGGAAGGAAATACAGTAGGTTTTATAAAGGTTATTGCGACGAAAAAGGAAGGACGTATTTTAGGAGCATGTGTTGTTGCTGATGGGGCAACAGAAATGTTAAATGCTATTTTAGCTACTAAAAATGCTGGTGGCACTGCTCATACTCTCGCAAATATGATTTTCCCACATCCTACAGTTTCAGAGCATATTGGGGATGCAGCAAAAGCTTTTTTTGACAAAGCCATTCATCAGTAGAAGTTTAATCATCTACATTCTTTAGCGGAAGATCGCCTTTTTCATTGGAAGAGGCGATCGATGAGAATTAAAATAATTAACTCCAAGTATCAAGTCCAAAAAAATAGCGCATTATAGGAAATAACCTCCTATAATGCGCTATTTTCAATCTGTATCAAGCTCTTCTTTTTTCTCAAGCGGTGTTGTAGAGAGATATAAGAAAGCCTCATCTTGCAAAAGTAATAATTTTTCTTCACTAATACCGTGTGCTAATGGTCCAGAAAAAATAGACTCCCACCAAGTTCCTGTTGTTGCTGTCATTCATCTACGCCCCCGTTTCAATTTTTCAATATGTAGTTGTAAATTTCCCAAAATCACAAACCATCTTAGCTTCATTCATTTCATCATCAGATCAGTAATAATTTAAGAAAGAGGAATTTTTGCTGTCAATGTTGTATCGTATAGACAAAGATAGTTTGTTTCGAAATGAAAAAACTATGTATGCCATTTTTAAAATAAGGGGTGCTTTAATATGAATTTTACGCCACAAGACGTTGAGAATATGATTACGGAGCAGCGTCAATTTTATTTTTCACGAGCGACTAAGAGTACAAAATTTCGAAAAGAACAATTAAAAAATCTGAAGAAATCAATTTTAAAATATGAAAAAGAAATTTTGAATGCTTTACATTTAGATTTACGAAAGAGTGAGTTTGAGGCATATGCAACAGAAGTTGGTATTGTTTTAGATAGTATTTCTCATATGGTAAAGCATGTTGAAGAATGGATGAAGCCAGAAGCAGTAAAAACTCCAATTCAATATCAGATGGGGAAAAGCTTTATTGTTCGAGAGCCATATGGAGTGACATTAATTATTGGCCCATTCAATTATCCATTCCAACTTGTCATGGAGCCATTAATCGGTGCGATTATTGGTGGCAATACGGCTATTGTAAAACCATCAGAAACATCTGTGCACACAGCAGTAATTGTTAAAAAAATAATTGAAGAAACGTTTAGTCCTTCCTATGTGCGTGTGGTGGAAGGAGAAAAAGAAGAAGTGACGGCACTTATTCATGCATCCTTTGACTATATATTTTTTACAGGGAGTGTGGCAGTTGGAAAGGTTGTTGCAAAGGCAGCTGCAGAACGTTTAACACCGATTGCCTTAGAACTTGGAGGGAAAAGTCCTGCAATTGTCGATCAAACAGCCAATTTAGAAGTAGCTGCGAAAAGAATCGCTTGGGGTAAATTTACAAATACTGGACAAACTTGTGTGGCACCAGATTATGTCCTTGTCCATAAAGATGTCTATGAACGATTTATGAAGTTATTGAAAGAAACTATTCGTTCCTTCTATGGTAAAAATGCATTAAAAAGCCCTGACTACGGCCGTATTGTGAATCTAAGACAATTTGATCGCTTACAGCAAATTATTACGGAAGAACGTGATGCTATTACGTTTGGTGGTAGAACAGACCGAGATGATCTATATATTGAGCCTACAATTATTGAATATGTGAAATGGTCAAATCCTTCAATGCAGGATGAACTATTTGGTCCAATTTTACCTGTGATGATGTATGGTGATTTGCCACTTGCCATTCACCAAATTCGTCAGTTACCAAAGCCTTTAGCGGCATATTTTTTCTCAGAACATGAAAAGGCTATTCAGTACTTCTTAGAGGAATTACCATTTGGTGGCGGATGTATTAATGATACGATTACACATGTTGGAAATTTACATTTACCATTTGGCGGTGTAGGATCATCAGGAGTAAAAGCGTACCATGGGAAAGCGAGTTTTGAAAACTTTACGCACCCAAAATCTATATTAAAAAAATCTTCTAAGTTAGAGACGAATATTCTCTTTCCTCCGTATAAACAAAAAGTGAAGCTTGTACGAAATATTATGAAATAGTGAAACGGAGGTGTCGGTAATTAAGATTATAGACACCTCCGCCTTTTTAACAGTATCACTATATTTTATACAAGTCTCCCGATATAACATCTACCAGCATATATATGAATTGTAGTTGTCGATACATGCCGATTTTTGAGTAGGAAGGTAAATTTCGACGAATTATTAACTTTATATTGAAATGATAGCGTTTTCATCGAAAAAACGTCGTAAGAGGCATTTTATTTATGGATGAATAAGTAGTAAAATAAATTCAATAGTATGTGGGGGTATTCATATTGTCATTTTTTGTCGAAAAAAACGACAAGTGATGAAATGAGTGTAGAGATTGATTGGAGGACTATGAAATGTATGCAGAGGAATTGTTAAGTGCATTACCTTTGAAAAAAATAATTGGAGTATTACCTGACCAAGTAAGTGATATTGTGATTGATTCACGAAGTGTGCAACCAAATAGTATGTTTGTTTGTATAAAAGGTTATACAGTAGATGGTCATGACTATGCACAGAAAGCTGTTGAAGGTGGCGCAACGATCGTTGTGACTGAGCGAAAATTACCATTAGGAGAAACGATTGCACAGGTCATTGTGAGAGATACAGACCGAGCAGTTGGCCTACTAGCTGCAAAGTTTTTTGATTATCCGTCTAAGGATATGACAATGATTGGCGTGACGGGTACAAATGGAAAAACATCAGTAACCGGTATTATTCAAAATATAATGCATGGTATGGGTGAGAAATCTGCATTAACAGGAACTATCGGCTTTAATTTAAATGGTATTTTATATGAATCTGCAAATACTACGAGTGATGCTTTGTCCACGCAACAAATGATTTTCCGTGCAAAAATGGAAGGCTGTCGATTAATGACTATGGAGGTATCTTCGCACGGTTTAACACTTGGACGTCTAGCTGGTGTAGAGTATGATGTAGCTATTTTTACAAATCTGTCACATGATCACCTTGATTTCCATGGTACGATGGAGGAATATGGCCATGCGAAGGGCTTATTATTCTCTCAACTTGGACAAGACTTAGAAAAGAATAAATTTGTAGTGTTAAATGCTGACGATGTTTGGTCGGAACGCTATGCAGCGATGACACCATTTCCAGTATGGACATATGGTTTAAATAATGAAACAGCTGATTTCCGTGCTATTAACTGTGAGTATCATGATTACAAGACATCTTTTGACGTCGAAATGTCAGAGGGAATATACCATGTGCAAATGAATTTACTTGGGGAATTTAATATATACAATGTACTTGCTGCTATGGTTGCTTTTTATGGTCGTGGTTATTCAATGGAAACAATCATTGAGCAAATTGAGCAATTACCACCAGTAAAGGGCCGCATGGAGAAAGTTTGCTCAGATTTACCAGTGCAGATTTTTGTTGATTATGCACATACACCTGACGCAATTGAAAAAGCGATTTCTTCAGCCCAACCATATAAAAAAGGCAAGCTTATTTTCCTAGTTGGCACAGGTGGTAATCGTGATAAATCGAAACGTCCTGCAATGGCAGAAAAGGCTTCAGCCGCTGATTACGTTATTTTAACGACAGATGACCCACGCTATGAAGAGTACGATAGTATAACAGGTGATCTTGCCAAAGGGATGCTACATGAAAATTTTGCATGTATAGGAGATCGTGCTGAGGCAGTGCGTCATGCGATTGAGGTTGCTGAACCAGGAGATATGATTATTTTTGCTGGTAAAGGTCATGAAGATTATCAAATTATTGAGAATACAAAATATCCTCATAGTGATGCAGAAATTGCAATAGAAGCTGGCCGTTTAAAATTCGTATAATATCTATTATCTGCAATCAAGCTGTTCTTAGCGCTGGATGCTAGAGCTTACTTGAATGTGTGACCGCCATACATGCAACAATGTGATAAATTCAAGACATTTAGTGAACCCTTTTAGTTACAGCTAAAGGGTTTTCTTTTGGGTTCTATTCTAATTGTTCAGTATTTACTCAAAACATTTGATATAAAACCTCTTTTTTTGAGAATTCATGTAAAAAGGTTGTACGAAAGGCAAGTCTTCTTTTATTATTATTAAGTATGAAAAAAGGAGAATGACGAGATGAATTTAAATTTAGAAAAAGATATATTATCGCGTCGAACTTTTGCCATCATCAGTCACCCTGATGCTGGGAAAACGACGATTACAGAAAAGCTTTTACTATTTGGTGGCGCGATTCGTGATGCCGGTACAGTAAAAGGGAAAAAATCAGGTAAGTTTGCAACTTCTGACTGGATGGAAATTGAAAAGCAACGTGGGATTTCTGTAACTTCTTCAGTTATGCAATTCGATTATAATGGCTCACGTGTCAATATTTTGGATACTCCAGGTCACCAAGATTTCTCGGAGGATACGTATCGTACATTAATGGCGGTGGATAGTGCTGTCATGGTCGTGGATGCTGCCAAAGGTATTGAAGCACAAACTTTAAAGCTGTTCAAAGTTTGTAAAATGCGTGGTATTCCGATTTTTACTTTTATCAATAAACTAGACCGTCAAGGGAAGGAGCCACTTGAGCTGATTGAAGAGCTTGAGGAGGTACTTGGCATTAACGCATACCCAATGAACTGGCCAATCGGTATGGGGAAAGAGTTTTTAGGTATTTACGATCGTTACAATAAACGTATCGAGCAATTCCGTACTGAAGAAGAAGAACGTTTCTTGCCAATTGATGATAATGGGGAACTTGCAGTCGAGCATCCAATGAAGGTGACTTCTTATTATTCACAGGCAATGGACGACATCATGTTGCTTAACGAAGCGGGTAATGAGTATTCTGAAGAAAAAATTCGTCGTGGTGAATTAACACCTGTTTTCTTCGGTTCTGCTTTAACAAACTTTGGTGTGCAAACATTCCTTGAAACATATTTACAATTTGCACCGACACCACAGCCTCGAATTACTGAGGATGAACAATTTATTGATCCAGTTGAGCATGATGAGTTTTCAGGCTTCATTTTCAAAATTCAAGCGAATATGAATCCTGCTCACCGTGACCGTATTGCCTTTGTGCGTATCGTATCTGGTAAATTTGAGCGTGGCATGAACATGACTTTATCTCGTACAGGTAAATCATTCAAAGTGACACAATCTACACAATTCCTTGCTGATGATCGTGAAACTGTAGATGAAGCTGTTGCTGGTGATATTATCGGTTTATATGACACAGGTACTTATCAAATTGGTGACACAGTTGTAGGTGGTAAAAAGACGTTCCAATTTGAAAAATTGCCACAGTTCACACCAGAGTTGTTTGTTCGTGTAACTGCGAAAAACGTCATGAAATCTAAGCAATTCCATAAAGGGATTTTACAATTAGTGCAAGAGGGCGCTATACAATATTATAAAACGTTGCATACCGAAGAAGTTGTTCTGGGAGCAGTTGGTCAATTACAATTTGAGGTTTTTGAGCATCGTATGAAAAATGAATATAATGTTGAAGTAAAGATGGAGCCAATTGGTTCAAAAATTGCACGATGGATTGAAAACGAAGAAGATGTTAAAGAATCGATGTCATCAGGTCGTTCAATGCTTGTAAAAGATCGTTTTGATAATCTTGTTTTCCTATTTGAAAACGAATTTGCTATGCGTTGGTTTGCTGATAAAAACGAAAACATTAAGTTATATAGCCTTTTATAATAAAAAACACGAATCGACATGTTGCGATTCGTGTTTTTTTACAAGGAAAATTGGTGCTATATGTAGAATATATACAGTATTAGTAAATTTAAGTCTCATGAAAAGCCTCTAGGAAAGAGGGATGGCATTTATTAAAACGTATATTATGTATAAAAGTTGATCTTTGTTCCGACTGGGCGACTCCTTGGGGATCAGCGTCACAGTTTAGACCCTAGAGTGAGCAGGCAGAGGAACGAAGGCTAAAAACATCCCGTCCTGTGATAACGCCTCCGTGACCAACATCGTGCTACTGCTGCTAGGTTAGCACTACGCTATCGCGCAAAAAGCATCGTGCTACTGCCACTAGGTTAGCACTACGCTATCGCGCAAAACATCGTGCTGCTGCCGCTACGTTAGACTATGCTTTCGCGCAAAAAAACATCTGTTGCCCCAAGCGGCTCATCGGACGCCACTGGTCGGAACGAAAATCAACTACACGCTATGGTGATGCCAAAATTTATAAAATATTCTCCTTTTCGGTTATCATAGAAGGGAAGAGATGGAAAAGGAGTTTGTAAAAAGTGAACATTAGTAATTTTTCTATTAAAAGGCCTGTTTTTACAATCGTTACGATGTTATTGGTCATTATTTTAGGTGGCGTGTCATTATTAAAAATACCTATTACGCTTATTCCAGATTTACGTCCACCAATAGGCGTCGTTGTTACCTCTTATCCTGGTGCAAGTCCAACAGAGGTTAATGAAAAAATCACGAAGCCTTTAGAAACAACACTAGCAACCTTACCAGGGATAAAAAAACTAAAGTCTACCTCGCAAGAAGGATCTAATTTAATAGTTCTCGAATTTGATTGGTCAACCAATATTGAAGATGTTCAGCTCGATATATTACAACGCATCGATATGACTCCTTTACCAAATGATGCTGAGAAACCTAGCTTTTTAAAATTTGATCCATCACAATTTCCTATAATACAGCTTTCACTAAGTGCGGAAAATGACAATGTAGACGTGAGGTTACTGGCGGAAGACTTGGAAAAAGAACTTCGTCGAACAGCAGGTGTAGCAAGTGTAAATGTTTCCGGTAAGCTTATTGAAGAAGTTCAAATCACTCTAGATGAATCGAAGTTAGTAGAAAAAGGGATAACCCAAGCAGATATTATTCAAATTATTCAATCGAACAATGTTTCTCTTCCTGGTGAACCGGTATTAACAGCCGATGGGAAAATGTTAACTACTCGTATTGTTAGTACGTTAACTTCACCAGAAAGCATTGAGGATTTAATCGTTTCAGTAAATCCAATAGATGGTAAAGCATTAACGGTTGGAGAAGTAGCGACTGTTGAGCGCGTGGAGCAAAAATCCATAACTACAACACGAGCAAATGAGCACCCTGCAGTTTTAATGTCTGTATTACAGGAATCGGGTGCAAATACAGCTGAGGTATCAAAAGCTTTCAAAGAAACTTTAAATGACTTATTAACGAAGAAGGAATATCAAGGAATCGCTGTGGATGTGCTAGTGGACCAAGGTAACTATGTGGATTTAGCGATTAGCAATATCGGATCTTCATTACTTTTAGGTGGCTTATTCGCGATGTTCGTACTATTTGTCTTTCTGCGAAGTGTGAAAAGCCCTATCATTATTGGGATTGCGATTCCATATTCAGTTATTGTTACATTTGTTTTAATGTTTTTTGCAAATTTCTCACTCAATATTATGACATTAGGAGCGTTAGCACTTGGCATCGGTATGCTTGTTGATAATGCTATCGTTGTTATTGAAAACATTGAACGACATTTAGGTCTTGGCAAGGATTCGATAGTAGCAGCTAAGGAAGGGACAAAGGAAGTGGCACTGGCGATTATTGCTTCCACTCTCACAACTATTGCAGTATTCATTCCTGTAATGTTTATTGAAGGTTTAATCGGACAAATCTTTACAGAATTTGCTTTAACTATTTCCTTTAGCTTAATTGCTTCTTTAGTCGTTGCGCTAACAGTTGTCCCGATGCTTGCAAGTCGTCTTTTGAAAATGAAATCTACAAATATTTATGAAAAACGTCATGAGTCACGTTTCTACAAAAGCTACAAATCATCAATTATTTGGGTACTACGTCACCGAATGCTTGTCCTTATCTCAGCCGTTGTTTGTTTTGGACTTGCGTTGTTTGGACTTACGAAAATTGGAACAGAGTTTTTACCGCCCACCGATGAAGGATTTACATCCATTAGTGTGAATCTCGAAAAAGGTGTAGCAGTATCACAAACAGAAAAAGTTGTTGCGAAAATTGAAGAACGCTTAAAACAGGAGAAAGATGTTGACGTATATGTTAGCTTTATCGGTGGTACACAGCAGACACAATCACGAGGACAGACAAATGCAAACCAAGCAGAGATCTATGTAAAGCTTGTCCCTTTAGCAGATCGGAATCGTTCTATTTTTGAATTTGTAGAAGAGGTTGAGCGAGATTTGCAAACAGAGCTTGGTGAACAAGCTGAAATCGCCTTCAGTGTCTCAACGTCAACTGGCTCTTCACCGAATACATTAACGTTTAGATTAACTGATTCAGATGAGCAACGACTTCATAGCTCTGTTGATAAAGTGCAGCAGGAGTTATTAAAAGTAAATGGAGTGTCAAAAGTAACTACGGATTTAGATAACATTGTTAAAGAAATTCAAGTAGAAGTAGACCGAGAAAAGGCAAAGGATTACGGATTTGTACCTGCACAAATTGCTCAAACGGTCAATCAAATGACAAAGGGACAACTAACTACGCAAATAATTGCAGAGGATGGTGCTGTATTGCCTGTCTATACCGGCTTTGGACAAGTATTTAATGATAGTATCGAAGCCTTAAAATCGATGCAGCTTCGTTCACCAGCTGGTTTATTTGTAAAGCTAGAGGACATTGCTACTGTTTCTGTAAAGGAAGGACCAGTATCGATTAGACGTTCTGATCAGGCGCCAGCTGTTGCATTCTTTGTCGATTATGAAACGAAGGAATCATTAGGAGGTATTTCAGCTAAAGTGGATCGAGCAATGGAAAAAGCTAATTTACCATCCGAAACTGAAGTGATCTTTAGTGGAGATCGTGAGCTTTATGATAGTGCGATTAAAGATATGATGTTAGCAGTTGCACTAGCAATAGTGCTTGTGTATATCGTGATGGCTGCACAATTTGAATCATTCAAATATCCATTCGTTATCATGTTCACGGTACCGTTAATGATTATTGGCGTTACAATGGCGATGTTTGTTACGAACACGCTTATTGGAGTGACATCTATTATAGGGATTTTAATACTAGTTGGAATTGTCGTAAATAATGGAATTGTACTTGTAGATTACATTAATCAACAAAAAGCCAATGGAATGGCAACGTACGATGCGATTATACTTGCTACACAGGATCGAATTCGACCAATTTTAATGACTGCACTAACTACAATTTTAGGATTGTTGCCACTTGCTCTTGGCATTGGAGAAGGAACAGAGATGAATCAACCAATGGGGATTGCAGTAATTGGAGGACTTGTAACTTCAACTTTGCTGACATTATATATTGTACCGATTGTTTATAGCTTAATGGATAAAGAAACTAGGAGAATGCGGTAAGTTCAGGAGGAATAAGAGATGGGAGTTCATTTTTTTACAGGTTTTCCAGGGTTTATTTCGGGTCAATTAATACGCGAGTTATTTCGAAAAAATCAATCACAGGAAGTAATCGCTATTGTTTTAGCTGGTGAATTAATAAAGGCAAATATAGAGAAAGATAATATATTAGCGGAGTTTCCCAACTGTTCTATTCGTATTGTAGAGGGAGATATTACATTACCGAATCTTGGTCTAGAAAATCAAGCTGGACAGGAAATTGTATCTCAAATTGAGGTATTTTGGCATTTAGCTGCAATTTATGATTTAGCAGTACCACGCGATATAGCGTGGAAGGTAAATGTGCATGGTACGACTATGGTCAATGATTTTGTTCGAACACTTCCGAACTTAAGGCGCTATATGTATTTTAGTACGGCGTATGTGGCAGGTACACGTGAAGGCGTTTTGCGTGAAAACGAACTAATTCGCCCTCCTGCATTTAAAAACTATTATGAGGAAACAAAATATGAAGCTGAGCAACTAGTAGAGGATCTAAAATCAGAGATACCACTGACAATTATTCGACCAGGCATAGTGCGAGGTCATTCCGAAACAGGAGAGACAGTTAAATTCGATGGACCTTATTTCCTTTTAAATATGGTGGATAAATTAAAATGTCTCCCTTGTATTCCGTATATTGGCCAATCGACATCAACAATCAATGTGGTTCCAGTAGATTATATTGTAAACGCTTCTACTTATTTAGTAGATGAAAAATGTGCTGAAGGGAAAACCTTGCATCTAACGGATCCAAATCCACATCCTGTGCAGGAAGTATACCGTACGATGGTAAAATTATTAACTAACCATTATCCTAAGGGACGATTACCGTTAACACTGGCAAGAGTATCTTTACAAGTGCCTATGATTCGGAAAAATCTAGGTGTTGAGCAAGAAACTTTAGATTATTTAACTTGGAATGCGAAGTTCGATACATCCGAAGCGGTTGCGATTTTGAAAAAGGGGGGTATTACCTGTCCCGATTTTATAAAGACTATGCCTAGGATGATTGATTTCTATTTATCGCATAAAGAAGATACAACCTATCAAATTGAGATAAAGTGAAACATCAATCAGTGGAGTCACTGGCTATTAACTGCCCGTAAACGCCCGATTGGTTTAACTAACGAATTAATGGAAAGATAATTTTGCCAGCCTTAAATGATAGTGCTATAATAAGTTTACAGAAGAAAATCCTTCGACATTTTGTCAAAGGGGAGTAGCTAACAGTTACGAACGATGTATCTGGATTCACATTCGTCAATACATGGTTTTTACCATCGGGTGTGATAGGCGAATAACTCTATGCTAAGGTATTCAATTACTAGTTATAGAGTGAGGTACTGATAACAAAGTGTCAGGTATTTATTTGCTTAGCGAGACCTTTGCCTTTTTAAACGGGCAGAGGTCTTTTCTTTTGTACTCGTATAGTAAAAACTATTTTTGGTATAAAGAGCTTGAGAGGGAGGCACTTGAATGGAATCAATTATTTTACAATACGGTTGGGTGCTTATTGTACTTATAGTATTAGAAGGGCTATTAGCAGCAGATAATGCGGTTGTAATGGCTGTGATGGTCAAGCATTTACCACAAGAGCAACAAAAAAAGGCTTTATTTTATGGGTTATTCGGAGCGTTAATTTTCCGATTCTCAGCACTCTTTGTCATTACAGTATTAGTTAATTATTGGCAAATCCAAGCGTTGGGAGCAGCTTATTTATTATTTATGTCTGCCAAAAACATATATGATTTGCATTATAAAAAGGAATCAGAAGAAGAGTCTAACGATCAGGTTAAGAAAAAGGGCTCTGGTTTCTGGATGACAGTTCTTAAGGTGGAAGCGGCGGATATTGCATTCGCTATCGATTCTATGCTTGCTGCAGTTGCCATTGCTGTAACTTTACCTGAGGTAGGTAACTTTGATGTTGGCGGCATCAACGGTGGTCAATTTATGGTCATGTTACTTGGTGGATTTATCGGAGTTATTATGATGCGATTTGCGGCACAATGGTTTGTGAAAATATTAAATGACTATCCATCGCTTGAAACCGCTGCGTTTTTAATTGTAGGGTGGGTAGGTGTTAAACTTGTTGTGCTAACTTTGGCACATGAGAAGGTGGGCATTTTACCAGTAGAGTTCCCACATTCTACTGCATGGGAGTTAACCTTCTGGATTGTGTTATTGGCCATCGCACTAGGAGGTTATCTAGTAGGCGTTCGTAATAAAGATCAACATAAATAATGAACTTATTTTAGCAAACACCATCCGCCAGAGGCATAATTGATGAGGAATAGTCGTAATCTATTCCTCTTTCTTTTTTTATGTATTTTTCCTATACTAATATCTATCGGGTTTGGCATTATGTGAGGGGGGAGATGTTAAAGTGCCTTGGAAAAAATCATCTAATAGACTTGTAACACCTTTTCAGGTACTTGTTTCTTATTATTTTATTGCTATAGCGATTTCCTTCCTGTTACTACGGTTACCAGGCGTTCATAAAGAAGGTGTGGAAGTTTCATTATTAGATAGCTTGTTTACTGCAGTAAGTGCCGTTAGTGTAACAGGTTTAACAACATTCAACATATCTGAGAGCTATACAACATTTGGGCTCGTAATGGTCCTTGTTATTTTACAGCTCGGAGCAATTGGCATTATGTCACTGGGTACCTTTGTTTGGTTACTTGTTGGGAAGAAAATTGGTATGCGTGAGCGTCAATTAATCATGATTGACCATAACCAGTACAATTTGTCAGGCGTTGTTCAATTAATTCGAGAAATTTTGAAAATTTTAATTGGTATTGAAGTGATTGGTGCGATTATTTTAACTTTGCACTTTACCAATTATTTTGATACTTGGGAAGAAGCCTTGATTCATGGTGTCTTTGCCTCCGTTTCTGCTACTACAAATGGTGGTTTTGATATTACAGGAATGAGTTTACTACCGTTTCATAACGATTACTTTGTTCAATTGATCACGATGGTACTCATTGTGCTTGGTGCTATAGGATTCCCTGTACTAATAGAAGTGAAAACTTTTTTACTCCATCGTCATGAGAACTTTCGCTTTAGTTTATTTACAAAAATAACTACCTCCACATATGCAATTCTATTTGTTGTAGGGGCTGTCGTTATTTTTTTGCTCGAATCATTCCATTCTTTTAAGGGGATGCCTTGGCATGAGGCTCTGTTTTCTGCGATGTTCCATTCTGTTTCAACACGATCTGCTGGACTTACGACATACGATGTAACATCCTTCAGTGAAGCGACAGATATTTTTATGAGCTTTTTAATGTTCATTGGTTCTTCACCAAGTTCAGTTGGTGGTGGGATACGTACAACAACGTTTTCGATGGCCATTTTATTCCTCATTACTTTTTCACGAGGAAGAGAGGATATTCAAGTATTCGGACGTGAAATACATTTAATTGATGTTTTCCGCTCGTTTGTCGTTATTTTATTGGCATTCTTTATGGTATTAGTCGCGACAATTATTTTACTCATTACGGAGCCAAACGCAACGCTCATTCAAATAATTTTTGAAATTACATCAGCGTTCGGAACCTGCGGGATGTCTTTAGGAATCACTTCTGACTTATCAGTAGTTGGAAAAATTATTATTATGATTTTAATGTTTATTGGTCGTGTCGGTTTAATTTCCTTCCTTTACACTCTCGGTGGTGGCGGTAGAGGTAAAAAATCTACTTATCACTATCCAAAGGAACGCGTTATTATTGGGTAACCTTTTGCTAGGATCCTTAGTGCACAATGAAGACTTCTTAGTAGAAGATTATATTGTGTCCTGAGGGTTTTATTTTAGTGTTCATGGTTTAACATTTGCAAGACATTCAGTAGAAAATTTGTTCGTTAAAATCCCTTTCTTGTAGTTTAAATAGCAAAAACTAGCTGTCGCCATACAATTGTCAAAAAATTTTTAATTGTTTTTTCCTGAGTATAATGACTGCTTAATGGGTATTATTTACAAGATAACTAGGTTAGTGAGACGAGAAATTAGTACTAAGCTTTTTTAGGATAATTGTAATGCCTTTACAAACATCTGATGATTATAAGAACGGTAAAGCTTTTACGGAAAATAAGTAATTGTTGAGTTTCATTTTAGGTTACTGAGAAATTTAAGAATTCTTTATGAATGTAAAAAACGCTAGTCCAATATTTATTAATGGACTAGCGTTTCTTATTATATAGAATGGATTGTTGCAAAGTATGGTGCTTGACCGTGACGGAAGTAAATTAAGAGATAGCCATTTTTTTGTACAATTTTGCCTTTTGAAAAATTTTGGTAATCGATGTGATGCGGAATAACGAGCGTATGTTTAAACAACTCTTTTTCAGAGAGATTGAAGTTGGCGAATGTTTCACCCGCAATTCCAGGGTTTTCACGTAAGGCATTATAAATTGCTTTTTGTTGCTCCTCTGTAGGGCGCTCTTTCCACCATAATTTACGTGGCTGGAACTGCTGTATTTTTAAATAATCTAGCTGCATTAAGCTTGTAATGATAGTTAAATTAGCACCCTCTACAGTCTCTAAAAACATTAATAAACGACGGAATAAATCCTCAAGCTGATGTCCGATACGTGACCAACCTTTTGTTTCCCAATACGTACCGAAATTTTGGAAGAAATCAAATGGTGTTTCAAACACTTCAGTTACTAAATATTCAATCGTATGATCCATACGGTGATCATTCCAGTATTTTTCAAGTACATCCTCTGCATGTTTAATGCGTACAATATCATCAAATGTTAAGACATTATTTGAGAAAATCTCGTAAGGAGCTAAGTCCACATAAGTATAGCCGAATTTTTCAGCCTCTAGACGAAGGCCTGTACCGCGCAGAAGTTTAAGGAATCCAAGCTGTAGTTCTTCTGGTCGCATGGCAAATACATCATTAAAGGTTTGACGGAAGCTTGCATAATCTTCCTCTGGTAAACCAGCGATTAAATCTAAATGCTGATCAATCTTTCCACCTTCTTTGACCATCGTCACTGTACGCTTTAATTTTTCAAAGTTTTGACGACGTTTCACAAGCGTATTGGTTAAATCATTTGTTGATTGAACACCAATTTCAAAACGGAAAAGACCTTTTGGTGCGTTATCATTTAAAAATTGGATAACCTCAGGACGCATAATATCTGCGGTAATCTCAAATTGGAATACAACCCCTGGTTGATGTTCATCAATTAAAAACTGGAACATTTCCATTGCATAGCTACGGCTTATATTAAATGTACGGTCAACAAATTTAATAGTACGTGCACCATTGTCCATTAAGAATCGAATATCTTCTTTTATTTTTTCTCGACTAAAATAACGAACTCCTACTTCAATAGAAGATAAACAAAATTGACAGCTAAATGGACAGCCTCGACTTGTTTCTATATATTGAATTCGTTTGCCTAGATGCGGGAGATCCTCCTCAAAACGAAATGGACTTGGCAACTCACGTAAATCTATTTTTGGTGCTTGTGCGTGAATTCGTACCTTACCATCCTCTAAGTAGCAAATCCCTGGAACATCCTCTAATGCTATTTCTCCATGTAAATAGCGTAGTAATTGTTTAAAAGAAGTTTCTCCTTCACCCATAACAATGAAATCAACCTCTTCAATCCTGCGCAACCAATGGTGGGCATCGTAAGAAACTTCCGGACCCCCGAGCAAAATTTTAACATTTGGACAGACAGTTTTTAACATTTTGATAACGTGAATGGTTTCTTCAATATTCCAAATATAGCAACTAAATCCTACGATATCAGGTTTTTTTTGGAACAAATCTGATACAATATTAAAAGCAGGATCTTTAATTGTATATTCTGCAATGATTGGATTGAACTCTGGTAAAGCAGCACCTTTTAAATAACGCAAAGCTAAATTGGTGTGAATATACTTTGCGTTTAATGTAGTTAAAATAGTATTCATGCAATAATCTTCCCTTCAATTTCTAATTGTAACAGTCAAGTAGCTGTCATACAATATAATTCTTTTTACCTATTTATTTTGTGAACAGTTCGTGAAATAATTTTAAATACTTAAATTTACTAAATTTTGTAATAATAGAATCGTACAGTCATAAATTATATAAAGGCTCAAAATTCGATTAAGAGGTTTTATACTCTTTTGAAAGGTTCGGTGAGAAAGTTGAAGCAAAATGATATTAATCAATGTTTTGGAAATCTTATGAAAAGTACTTCGTCACCAACACTTATTCTTAATAAAGCAGGAAAAATTTTGAACATGAATGAGGCTGCTATTAAGCTTTTTAACCTTAATTCAACGTATATTGGCTATTTAGCTATGGACGAGCCATCAAATTTAAATTGGGCAAAGTTCATCAAACAATTACAAAGTGATTTGAGATCAGAAGAAATCTTCAATATTCAAACAGCTAGTAATGAGTTCGAAATGATGTCCTTCAAATGTTTTTATGATCCGAACACAGAAGAAATAGTTGCGCAAATTTCAACATTAAATAATGATGTAGCTCATGAATTGTATGTTAGTCAAGAGCAGGAGAGATCCCAATTTTTCAATGCTTATGATCACTTACCGTATGCCGTTATTGTAAGTGACGCTAGCGGTATAATACTTGGGCTTAATAAGTATGCTGAAATGTATTTAAAAATAGAAAAGTCGCAGCTTCTTCATAAGGCACATCAACACATATTTGACGCATTTTCTTTGAAGAATGGTCAAATTACATCATACCTTTCTAAACTGATGGGTGAAAAACATGCAAGTATTCATGTAGTGGATGAAGCTCAAGTTAGCAGAATTTGCTATTATGAAATTTCGAGTATTTTTGATGAATATAACAATATTATTGTCACAGTCATTAATGATGAAACAGAAAAGAAACAACTTCAACATAAAGTTGAACATCAGCAAGCTTTAAATGTTGTCGGTCAAATGGCCGCGAGTATTGCCCATGAAATTCGTAATCCATTAACTTCCTTAAAGGGCTTTACCGAATTATTAAAGCTAAATGCTGATGAAGAGTCACGCATGTATTTATCTGTCATCGATAGTGAACTCCAAAGGATGGAACAAATTTTATCCGAGCTTTTAGTATTGTCCAAGCCTACAAGTATGAAGGTGGAATTACTAGAGATAGACAGCATTGTGAAGCAAGTGATTGAGTTTATGCTACCAGATGCACTTATGAAAAATATTATGATTCAATATATTTCTCCTCCTACCCAAGTATATATTGGAGGCAATGAGAATCGCTTAAAGCAAGTATTCATGAATCTTATTAAAAATGCGATGGAGTCCATGAATAATGGTGGAACGATCACAGTAGAAATGAATGTTCTTGACTGTGCGATTGTAGAACTAATGATTAAAGACGAAGGTGTCGGTATGGACAGCGCTACCCTTCAAAACTTATTCCAACCTTTTTACACGACGAAATCAACAGGGACAGGACTAGGCCTTGCTTTCGTGAAAAAGGTGATTGAAGAGCATGAAGGCGTAATAGGTGTGAATAGTGAATTACAGAAGGGGACATGCTTCCACTTACAATTCCCAATTTACACATTTAATCAGCTAGATAAAATGGACGTAACCGCGAAAGATTCTGCTTATTTAGTAACATAAAAAGATTAATAATGGTTGCATAAATCACCATAATATGACACAAAATCAAATATTGCTTTTGACAAGGCTTTTCTAATATCGCTATAATGGCATGTATAGAGAGCGAATTGAGAGGAAAAGGTTATGACGTCAGAAGATATAAAGCAATCTTTAAAATTGTATATTGTATTATCACGTGCACATAAAGCAATTAATGAAATGACACATCAATTTTTTCAAGAGAACGGATTAAACCCTACTGAATTTGCTGTATTAGAGCTTCTTTATCATAAAGGAAGACAGCCATTACAGCAAATAGGCAATAAAATTTTGCTAGCTAGTGGGTCTATTACGTATGTCATTGACAAGCTTGAAAAAAGAGGGTATTTATTGCGTGTTTCTTGCCCCGCAGATCGCCGTGTTACCTATGCAGAAATTACTGAAAAGGGTGAGGCGTTTATGGGCGAACTATTCCCTGAACATGAACGACAATTACATGAATTGCTGAGTGTGCTGTCGTTTGAAGAAAAAGAACAAGCTATTACTTTATTAAAAAAATTAGGTCTGTCTATTAAAGATTTGTCTTATTAAAAAGAGTTGTCTCAATGCATTTGAGGCAACTTTTTTTAATGTAAGAACCTCCTCATTTTGACGTTCTATCTGTCACTTTTGTTTCTATGAGCACAATGCAAGCCTTTAAAAACATAAAAAGACTGTAGAGCAAAGTATGTCTACAGTCTTTTTAGATGGATTAATTTTTAGAAATAGTTGCTGCCATTTTAAGCATAGCATCTGTTAGATCTAGTTCGTCGTTATCGTGAATCGTTAGTTTTGAAATTAAACCGTCTTTTTCAAAAACAACACCGATTACTTTTTCTTTATCGAAATCTACAACATAACCTTCGACGTTTTTAACATCTTTAAATGCTGCTAGTTCTTCAGAAGATAACGCTGCTGTTTCACCAACAGCATTCATATAATCTTGCATAGATGTTTTTGCATCAGCATAGCTTGATTGTGATGCATCAACTGTTTCGATACGCATGAATACTTCAGAGTTTTCTTTAGAAACTAACATGTCTTTCCCTGGTTCTTCTTGAGTAAGTGTAAATCCAGGTAACTGTTGCATTTTATAGCCTAGATCAGCACTTTTAGATTCCGTTGCTTTTTCAGTCTTGTCTTCGCCTTTTTGTTTGTATTTAACTTCTTGTTCGGTCTTAGATGAAGTGTCTGTTTTGTCCTTATTGTCTTTATCTGTTTCGTTTGATGTAGGCGTTTCTTGCGATTCATCTACAGCTTTATCCTCAGAAGCTGGTTTTTGTTGTTCAGTCGATGTATTTGATGGCTCATTTTTTTGAGCATCAGATTCCTCTGATTTATCAGAAGTGTTACATCCTGCGACTAAAACGGCTGTTAGAAGTAATGCAGATAGAGAAAAAAACATTTTTTGCATGAAAAGCCCTCCTTTTCTTAATTAAACGTTCGTAAAGATAAAATGTTTCCAAATTTTAATGTTAAGATGTTAAAGGTAACACTAAAAATAATAATAGTACAAAAACTACATGGGTTACAATAACAAGTGGCATACTTTTACGCCATTCATATAAAAAGCCCCAAATAAGGCTTGTTATAAGTGCAGCGATCACACCAAGCATAAAACCGCTTAGTGCAATGGAGATGGCGCATAAAATCGCAGTTACAATAACAGCGTAAGCAGGACGCATAAAGCGCTTCAGCTGTTGTTGAATATAGCCGCGCCAAAATAGCTCTTCACCAATAGCAACGATGAATACTAGTAAAATATAGTGCCAAATATTATGCGGTCCATAGTTAGTTAAGAAATTTTGTACTGATTGTACTAAAGAATCATTAATGTATGGTGCAAGCCAATAGCCAAAGCGTATAATACCGTATGTTATTGTACCGTAACCAATACCGAAGAGTAAAAATTGCCAGGTAGGTAACTGATCTTCGATTTTACCAGCCATAATTGCAATTGCAATACAAACAAGCAAAGTAAATGCATATAGGTACCAAAATACAGCTTGGTTAGCAAAAGTAAAAGCTAGCATGCCATAAACGAATAATAAAGAAAGGAGAAATATTATAGTTTGTTTCGAATTTGTAATCATATTCGACCTCCATACTTTAATATTATCAAAAAAAAAGTCCCTTATCATCTATAAAGACAAATAGGGACTATTCAGACTATTAAGCTTTATTTGTATACAAAATTTTGTACCGTTTATGGTTGACGACCGTTTTCTCTTCAATTTCAAGGGAATCAAAATTCTCCATGTATGTTAAATCAACGATCACCGAATTTTCATTTACTTTTTCGACTATACCTTGTAAGCCATCTTTAAACTCGATAATATTTCCAACTTCAGCTATTTTCACAGACAGTCAGCTCCTTCATCGACTAATAATATACAGTTTGCATGAAAAAATGGGAAACGTAAAGGCTTTTTTGAATAATTCATAATATATTACACAAAATGATAAAAAGAAAGGAATAGAAATAATGGAAAAATACGAAAATATGATTAAACAATTACAAAACGGGGAATTAAATAGTATAGAAATAGACAAGGAACAATTTTATGAGTTTCGAGAAGTACTTGTAAAACATCCTTTATTTAAACATTTTAGAGGTGAGGCCAAACAAAATGGACTTGTGATTTATACTTATCAGGAAATTCCTAGAAGTTGATTTGTCGAACATTGTCGGAAGTTAATGCTGTAAGAAATGAAATATAAATGTATAATAATGGTATGATTATTTGTGTGTGGAGGGTTATATGAATGGTCAATCTACTCTTGAAACAAATGGAACAAACTCGTGAGATGATGATTCGCTCAGGTGTAGAAAACGGGTTGCGAAATGCGAAAACCATTCAACTGAGTCGCAGATTAGATCAGTTAATGAATACTTATTATAGACAGACAGCATTTGAAGAAGAAGAAGATCAGGAAGATTGAACGAATGTTCCAATTAAGAGTATAAACTTTTTAAATAAATTGTTTAAAAAGCATTCTACGGGGAATACTAAGTACGAACACAGCAACATTCTCATTTCCCCCTTTAGAGCAGTGATACCCCATCAACTGCTCTCTTTTTTATCTTCATTCTACTGAATGAAAATAAAGCTTACAGCGGATGTCACGCGTTGTTCGTCTGTGCGACAGCCACAACATGGTTTTGTCTGTGCGAAAGCGAAGTGCTAACGTAGCGACAGCCACAATTACGCGTAATGAGAAATTGATTTACTCGTATATATGCAACACATTAGGTTTTTAGTACAAGTCATAACAAGAGTTTGAATTATCCTACTTATTCAACTACACTGAAAGATAAAATAAGTGCTAATGGTTGGTAATTTGAACAATGGAATAAAGAATCAATCAAAAGCCTTTATAACAAAGGAGTATTTTACATATGGGAAAAGAGCGCATTGCATTTATCGGTACAGGCGTTATGGGAGCTAGCATTATCAAGCATTTATTAGAAAATGGTCATGAGGTAACCGTTTATACACGTACAAAGGAGAAAGCAGAGCCACTTATGGCATTGGGGGCATCTTGGGCAAGTTCTCCAGCAGAGGCATTTGAAAATAAAGATATTGCCTTTACGATGGTTGGATACCCTGCAGATGTAGAGGAAGTTTATTTTGGAGACAACGGATTGTTTCAAACGGCTGAATCGGGCAATATCGTTATTGATATGACTACTTCAGAACCAACATTGGCAAAGAAAATTTTTGAACATGCCCAAAAGCTTGGAGTAGAATCGTTAGATGCACCTGTTTCTGGTGGAGATATCGGTGCTCAAAATGGTACATTATCCATTATGGTTGGAGGTAGTCGAGCTACATTCAATAAAGTTTTACCAGTCATGAATCATTTTGGTGAAAATATTGTTTATCAAGGTGAAGCTGGTGCAGGACAGCATGCTAAAATGTGTAATCAGATCGTTATTGCCTCGGGAATGATTGGTGTGTGCGAGTCAATGGCTTACGGTTTAAAGGCTGGACTAGATTTACCAACAGTATTGCAATCCATTTCTTCTGGAGCTGCAGGTTCTTGGTCGTTAAGTAATTTAGCACCCCGCATGATAAAAGGAGATTTCGCACCAGGTTTTTATATTAAGCATTTCGTGAAGGATATGAAAATTGCTTTAGATGAATCTCAAAAAATGGGGATTACATTACCAGGTCTAACACTTGCTTATGATATGTATGAAAAGCTAATTGAAGAGGGCTATGGTGAAAATGGTACACAGGCACTTTTAAAGGTTTATCAATAAATGTTAATACTTTAACAAGTTGTGAGAATTCATCATAGAAAACACTAACTATAGAAAAATTTTAGGAAGCCCGAAGTATCATCTTATGAAAGGATGGATACTTCGGGTTTTTCATATTTCAAATAGCTTTACTACCACACAGAAATAGTGAGGCTAAGGAAGTATTACGCTTTACCAAAAAGTTTTGCGTATAAGAAAAACTAGATGCCCTTGCAAGTGCAAAGTATAAAGAAATTGCCAGCTAAAGGCTAAATCTTATTCATATACAGCAGAGCCGTCTGTGCCGATAAAGCCAACGCTAAGCTTCACTGAAAAAATGGCAACTAAAGTAGCGAAAAGTCTTGTGCCTAATCCTAAAATAATGGCGAGGGGGGCTTGTATACCTTTTTTATAATGGAGGTAAAAGTGATGACCGTATGTTATGTGTATAAGTTGTTCTTCGTTCCGGCTGATTGACTCATCGGACGCCCCCAGTCGGAACGGAAATTACCCCAAGCTATGATGATAAGCCATATTTTAAAAAAGTTCTATAGTCCTTGGTATTAAGTATCAAGTGAATCTTTAGTATGGTTTAGATAGGGAGAATATTCGTTCATTTTAGAGTGTTAGTTAAGTGAGTTTGATTGTATATTGTAAATAGTATTAATTTTCTTTTAAAAAGAATATTTTTTATTACAGAGGGGAATTTTTTTTCATATTATAGAGAATGGGGAGGGGGGTTTTTATGAAGCGGAATACAGAAGACGCACAGCATCGAAGTCAGTTAGCTCTTTATTTGTCACTGCCAATTTTATCGTGGGCATTTTATGATTTTGCGAATACAATATTTTCTTCAAATATTAATACGATATTTTTCCCATTTTATATGGATGAGGTTTTAGGAAAGAATGAGGTCATGCAGCAGGTGGCAAGCACGTTTATTTCGTATGCCAATGCCATTGCAAGCTTTTTCCTCGTCGTTTTTTCACCTCTCTTTGGTGTATGGATTGATAATACTGGTTATAAAAAGAGATTTATAGTGTGGTTTGCATCTATTTCTATTTTCTTTACTTTTATGATGGGTGTTTTTGCGAATCTACAGACGTCAACAAATTATTCAGGCGTGCCAATTAGTTTGTTTTTAGTTGTTGCTAGTTTTGTCATTGCGAAATTTTTCTTTAATTCAAGTCTAGTGTTCTATGATTCAATGATGGGAGATTTAGGGACGAAAGAGGAAATGCCTCTTATTTCTGGTTATGGGGTAGCGATTGGCTATTTAGGTACAATTTTTGGATTACTTGTTTATTTGTATGTCGGAAACAGTGGTTTCCATCGTGCATTTATTCCAACTGCCATTTTATATTTATTATTTTCTTTGCCATTATTTTTTATTAATAAAGATATACCGATTCCAAAGTCTCAGCGAAAGACCATTAAATTTCTAGATGGTTATAAGGAAATCGTTAAAACCTTTAAGGAAATGAAGCAATATAAGGCCATTTTCACCTTTATGATTGCTTATTTCTTTATAAATGATGCCATTGCAACAACCATTGCAATGATGGCTGTATATGCAACAGCGATTGTCGGCTTTACTTCGGGTCAATTTATCGTACTTTATTTAGTGTCCACTGTTTCAACAATTATTGGCTCACTAGCATTTGGTTATATTACAAAGGCAATTGGAGCTAAACGTGCGATCACTGTGGTAGCACTAATAATGATTGTCGCTTTATCTTTTGCTGTTTTTGCGACCGAGCAATGGATGTTCTGGATTGCTGGTAGTATGTTTGGCATATCACTCGGATCAATGTGGGTAACATCTAGAACCTATATTATTGAATTGTCTCCAGATGAAAAACGTGGTCAGTTTTTTGGCTTATTTGCATTTTCAGGTAAAGTATCCTCAATAATTGGGCCAGCAGTCTACGGAACAGTCACATTATGGATGAAAGATTACGGAACGCTAGCAAGCCGTGTTGCGCTATCTACATTAATTGTGATGACAGTAATTGGCCTATTGGTGCATCTAAAAGTCAATGAAAAAAATGGGAAAAGCAAGTAGGAGAAACGTCTTGCCTATGATACAATTGAATTATAAATAGAAGATGGAAAGAAAGGAGCGGGGTTGCTTTGGAACATAAAGGTATATTATTAGAAAGTGGCACAAATGAGCTAGAAATTGTTGAATTTGAAGTAGCTAACAATAAATTCGGTATTAATGTTATTAAAGTGAAAGAAATTATTCAACCGATTCCAGTTACGTTTATTCCACACGCGCACCCGCATGTAGAAGGGATTATACAATTACGAGGTGAGGTTTTACCGGTAGTTGATATGCTTAAAGTATTGGGAATTCAAAATACAACGCGTAATCCTCAACAAAAATATATTGTTGCTGAATTTAATAAACAACGAGTAGTCTTCCATGTCGATAACGTTACACAAATTCACCGTATTTCATGGGATCAAATCGAGAAACCTTCTGATATGTATCAAGGAGGAACATCTCAAGTAATTGGTGTTATTAAGCAAAATGAGCAAATGATTCTATTGCTTGATTTCGAAAGAATTATGGTGGACATTAATCCAGATTCAGGTATTAGTGTAGAATCTGTTAAAAAGCTTGGTAAACGTGAGCGCTCTGAAAAACGAATTTTAATTGCTGAAGATTCACCATTATTACGCAAGCTATTATTCGATACTATGAATGAAGCAGGTTACGAGAATGTAGAATTCTTTGAAAACGGCCGTGATGCTTATGAATACTTAGAAGCAATCGCTAAAAGTGGTAGCGATGTAACTGAACATATTCAACTAATCGTGACGGACATTGAAATGCCACAAATGGATGGACATCATTTAACGCGTAAAATAAAGGAACATCCGGATCTCCAAAAGCTTCCTGTCATTATTTTCTCAAGCTTAATTACAGATGATCTTCGCCATAAAGGCGACCAAGTAGGTGCAGAGGATCAAATTAGTAAGCCAGAAATTGCAGAGCTTATTTTACGAGTAGACCAACTTATCCTCTAAAAGAAAGATTACTAAAACGGATAAAGTTAGATAAGGTACTTCACAATATTAATAATGGGTATCCTGAAAGTATATTAATAATTAAAAGAAAGTCGGATGCCTATTTTAGGCCCGACTTTTTTTGTATAGATCATGGTGCTACGAGTAAAATAAAGAGTATCCATACAATTTAACATCTGAATAACGTGCCGAAAAATAGGCTAGTCATCGGAAAGAATATGCATGTACATGTTAAGGAAGTGATTATTTGAACGAATTAAAAACAGCTATCATCGATATTGGCTCAAATACCATTCGATTAGTATTGTATCAATACGATAAAGAAGAGGGACTTCGTGAAATTGGAAATATTAAAACAGTTGCACGTTTACGTACATATTTACAGCCCTCGGGTGAAATGTCTGAAGAAGGTATACAAGTATTAACAGAAACGTTGTTGACTTTTAAAGCAATGCTTGATGATTTTGAAATAACTGATGTAAAAGCTGCTGCAACAGCTGCAATCCGTCAGGCAACAAATAGAGCAGAAATTATTACCTTAATGAAGGAACGGACAGGCATTCAAATAGAGCTTTTAACTGAAGAAGAAGAGGCATATTATGGCTTTGTTGCTGTAGCGCATTCAATAGGCACAAAGTCTGCTGTAACTATTGATATCGGTGGTGGTAGTACCGAAATAACGCTTTTTAAAAATAAGGAACTACAGAAATCTCATAGTTTTCCTTTTGGTACAGTTTCTTTAAAGCAACGTTTTGTAAAGGGCGATATTATAAATGGCAGTGAAAAAAAGGAACTCATTGCATTTATAAAAGAGCAGTTTAAATCACTTCCTTGGATTCAGGATATCGGTTTACCAATTATCGCTATTGGTGGTAGTGCCCGAAATGTTGCTCAAATTCATCAACAAAAGCATGCATATCCAATCGCAAGTGTACATGGTTACGAAATGACTAAGGAAAATTTAGATGAGCTTAGTTTATTTTTAGGTAATTTAAGCTTTAATGAATTAAAACAGTTAGATGGGCTTTCGGCGGATCGTGCCGATATTATTGTCCCTGCATTAGAGGTTTTCAGTGTATTAATGGAGGTAGTTGGCAGTGAGTTGTTCCAGATAACAAAGAACGGACTGCGTGAGGGACTCATTATACAGCGTATTTTGCAAACAGATAAAAGTGCATTTGATAAGTACAATGTGTTTGAGGGAAACGCTAGAAGATTGGCTCGTCAGTATGGTCGAACTGAAGAAGAAGTGGACTATTTGATGAATTTAACGGATCAATTGTACCGTGAATGTTGCCATCTTGGTTATTCACAATATAATCAAAAAGATTTGGAATTATTAACGAGAGCGTCGAAAGTTTTTAATATTGGAGAGTATATTGAGTTAAGTTCTGCAAGCCAGCATACCTTTTATTTAATTGCGAACCAATCTATTGATGGGCTGAATCATAAGGAACGTGTGAAATTAGCACTTTTAGCTTCGCATAAAAATAAAGATTATTATCAACGATTTGTTGCTCCGTTTACAGAATGGATGAGTCGTGAGGAGTATCGTAAAATAAGAGACTTTGGCGCACTTTTAAAATTTGTCTATGCGTTAAATGTATCGAAAAGAAAGATTGTACATGCCATTGAGATGCAGACAGAAGAAGATTATGTGCAGCTTAGCATTTACGTGAAAAACAATGCTGCCGCTGAAAAATATCAAGCAAACCGACATAAAAAACATCTAGAACGTGCACTAAAGATACCTATAAAAATAAACTTTATTGAAGAAGGGTTGAATAATAATGACAACTGAAGTTACTAACAATCAGCTACAAGAAGAGGAATTCACAGAAATACAAGGTCGATTACTAGAGGAAATCGCTAAGCCGCAATACTATAATAATCGTGAATTAAGCTGGTTAGCCTTCAATGAACGTGTTTTAGAGGAAGCAGAGGATGTCAATAATCCTCTGCTAGAGCGTCTAAAATTTTTAGCGATATTTAGTTCGAATTTAGATGAGTTTTTCATGGTGCGTGTTGCAGGTCTACAGGATCAAGTACGTGCAGGATTCCATAAGCCTGAAAACAAGTCAGGCTTAACACCAAAAGAGCAATTAGCGAAAATTGCTGAGCGAACGCAGGCATTAGTGCGCCGACAAACTGAAGTATATCGACATTTAATCTATGATTTATTGCCACAACATAATGTACATATTGCAGACATAAAAGACTTAAATAGTACACAAAAAGCATTTGTTAATGAAATGTTTGCAGAAACCATCTTCCCTGTTTTAACTCCCGTAGCTGTAGATGCGTATCGTCCTTTCCCAACTTTGTTTGGTAAAACATTAAATTTACTTGTTTTATTAGAGCAAGATGAAACAGACATGGAGAATCGTGAAAAGGTAGCAATTGTTCAAGTACCATCTGTCTTAGATCGTTATATTAAAGTACCATCAGCAGACGGAGAGACAGTTATTGTCTTATTAGAAGATGTGATTGTAGCGCATATAGAAAAGCTCTTTTATGGTTACAGTGTTAAGTCGGCACAGGCTTTCCGTTTGACACGTAATGCGGATTTGACAATTCATGAGGAAGGCGCAAGGGATTTACTTGTTGAAATCGAAAAAGAACTGAAAAAACGTAAATGGGGAGAAGGCAGTCGTCTAGAAGTGCGTGAGGGCGAGATGAGCGAGGAAGTTCTTCAATACTTACTAGATGAATTTGAAATTGAAGAATCGGATGTCTTTCATATAGATGGACCGCTAGATTTAACATTTATGTTCTCGTTTGTAAAAGGCATATCAGTTGGCCGTGAACATTTAGAATATGAAAGCTTTATCCCACAGCCACCATTAGATTTGCAATCGGATGAAAATATTTTTGAAAAAGCGCTGCAACAAGACATTTTCTTCCATCATCCATTTGAATCGTTTGCGCCAATCGTTGATTTTATTGCAGAGGCGGCCGTCAATCCAAACGTTTTAGCGATTAAACAAACATTATATCGAGTAAGTGGCAATTCACCCATTATACAAGCATTAAAGCTCGCAGCGGAAAATGGTAAACAGGTAACGGTTTTAGTTGAATTGAAAGCACGTTTTGATGAAGAAAATAATGTGCATTGGGCAAAGCAACTTGAGCAAGCTGGCTGCCTTGTCATTTACGGTATGAATAATTTAAAAACACACTCAAAAATAACGCTTGTTGTAAGTCGTCGAAATGGAAAAATTGAGCGTTTTGTACATCTTGGAACAGGGAATTATAATGATGCCACTGCAAAAATTTATACAGATATGGGAATAATAACGACAGATAAGGAATTTGGCATTGATGCCACTAACTTCTTTAACTATTTAAGCGGTTATACAGAGAAGCCAACTTTTAATCATTTAGTCGTGGCACCGTTTGATATTCGAGATGAATTTATCAGGTTAATGGATGAGGAAATTGCTTGTCATAAGAAGTATGGTAATGGTTTTATTCGAGCTAAAATGAATTCACTAACAGACAAAGACTTAATGATGAAGCTGTATGAGGCGTCTATTGCAGGTGTAAAAGTAGAGCTTATCATTCGTGGTATTTGTTGCATTAGACCAGGTGTCCCTGGAATTAGTGAAAACATAACAGTAACAAGTATTGTTGGTCGTTTCCTTGAGCATTCTCGTATTTATTGGTTCCATCATAATGGGGAAAATAAAGTATACTTATCTTCTGCAGATATGATGACTCGTAATATGATCAAACGTGTAGAAATTTTATTCCCAGTATATGCAAGCGAAGCGAAAGCCCGTATTATTAACATCATGAATACACAACTTGAGGATACAGCAAAAGCTCGTATTCAAGACTCCAATGGAAAATATCATTACAAAGAGTTTGATCGTAGTGAAGATCCAATTAATAGTCAGGAAATTTTCCTAACGGATGCACTAAAACCTACGCTAGACGAAGAATAAAGCAAACGCTACTTAGTGAGGGATATAATGAAAAAATATAAAGAGAGTGTAGCGCAATTTGCAGACTATCATCAAATCATACAACTTAATCCATTTGATGCAGTCGTATGTTTGAGAAAAGTGGATACAAAAGCGTTTGAAGTCATTATCTTTAACGATAAACTCCCGTCTTTTATTGAGCTACAGGATGTGAAAGCCACCAACGCAGAACAATTTTTTACGGAGCACAGCTGGCTGCAATTATTCAATATATTACAACAAGAATTGAATATGGACCAAATGCTGGAAATATGTACGGAGCACAAAGTAAAAACATTTGTTGTTCATATACAACACTTAGAAAAATCAGTTGTAGCAGTTATTCTGCGTGAGAAACAGAATGAAGTGGAACCATATTTACAATTTGTGGAACAGCACGTAAGTCCGGTATTAACAACTGATTTACAAGGTTGCATTATTCATCAAAACGCTGTTGCCACTTCTCTATGGGCAAACGAACATCAAAGCTTTATAGGACAAAATATTTTTTCATTATTAGAGAGTAAATATATCGATGAATTTAAATTACTATTTGCAAAAACTATTGAAGGCACAGCATCAGGTATGCCAAAATGCTTGTTTAAGCGCCAATTGCTAAATAAAGAACTATTTTATTTAAGAACGCTTCCAACGTACTTTAATGGTGAAATTATTGGTGTACATTTTTTTGTGAAAGACGTCAATTCATTTATGAATGATCATAAGGGCTTTTATTACCTAGCATTAATCGATGAATTAACGGGTATTTGGAATCGTAAAGCTTTTAAGGAGCATTGGCAACATCATTTAAATGATGAAAAGCATGAAAATAAGCAAACAGCGCTTATTTTAGTGGATATTGATCGCTTTAAAAAGTTTAATGAATCCCTTGGTGAAAGTAAGGGAGATGAGCTTATGCGGATGTTTAGTCTTAGACTTCGTGAACTCTGTTGCTCTAAATGCTCGCTTTATCGTTATAACAGTGATGAATTTATATTTATTTTAAAAGAAGCAACTATCAATAAAATTGAGCATACAGCAAACGCTATTTTAGACGCATTAAAACAGCCATTTATAATTGATGGGCAGGAATATTTTATTAGCGTGTCGATCGGTATCTCACTTAGTCCGGCAGATGGCAAGGATTTAGAAACACTTGTACTGAAGGCAGATAAAGCGTTATTTTCTGTAAAAGAGCATGGACGTTCACACTACCGTTACTACCGTGAAGATATGACAACTATTTTTCCAAATGAGGCATTAATGGAAGCACATTTACGTCGTGCCATCGAATTTAATGAGCTCAGTATTCATTTACAGCCACAAATGGATTTAACGAATAACAGTATAAATAGCTTCGAGGCATTATTACGATGGAATAATCGCAAATTTGGCTTTGTGTCTCCTGCACAGTTTATACCCATTGCAGAGGCATCAGGCCTAATAATTGAAATTGGTGATTGGATTATTGACGAGGTGTGTCGCTATCAAAAAGACTGGCAGCTAAAGGGCTATCGACCAGTACGAGTTGCCATCAATATATCACCAAAACAATTTAGAAAAGAAAACTTTGCTCGGAAAATTAAAACTGCCTTGAAAAAGTATAATGTCCCACCTGAATTATTAGAGGTGGAAATTACCGAAAGCTCCATGACCAATGTTCATGAAACCTTTTCAATATTAACTGAATTAAAGCAGCTAGGCGTTTATGTTTCAGTGGATGATTTTGGAACTGGCTATTCATCTTTAAGCTACTTAAAGCGTTACCCAATAGATATCATAAAAATTGATCAATCATTTATAGCTGATATTGCAAAAGATGATAAAAATGAGGCAATAATCAAGGCCATTATCTCTATGTCTCATAATTTAGGATTAGAAGTTGTTGCTGAAGGGATCGAGGAATCAACACAAGTTGATTTTCTAAAACGCCATCGATGTCAAAAAGGGCAAGGCTATTTATATAACAAGCCATTACCCGTAGAAACCATTGTTGAGAAATATTTTGTTAGCTAATAAAAACTGATCAAGTAGCACTTCATTCTAGATTGGATGAAGTGCTATTTTTTTGTAGTTTGGGGAAAAGAAGTGCATCACCAAAACGTGTGGTTGATTTCCGTTCCGGCTGGGCGCTTTCCTGGGGGCGTCCGATGAGCCGCTTCACTCGCGTTGCTCGCTCCAGGGTCTCATCTGTGACGCTGATCGAGGGCACTGAAAAACTCATCAAAATTAAAATTTTTTAACTCAAAAAAAATATCGGGCGCCATTTCATCCTTTTTTAGGAAGGGGTCGTCCGATTTCTTTCATTATTCTTTGCTTTTTTCGTTCATTAGTTTTAAAATTCTCTTCATATTCACGACAAATAGCGTTGCGGCTGCTTGTATTTGCATACCAAATAGACCCGTGGCGTTTGCTTGATTATACCCGTGTCTGTTTTTTATTTCACTATTCTTTGCTTCGATTTTATAGCGTTCTTTTGCCAATTGTTTAAAGGATTCCGTTTCCTGAAACACTTCTTGTTCTATGTGTTCATTTGACAGAAGAGAAACTGAATAACTTTTTGTTTTCGCTCCTTCTTTATAACACCCTTCTTTTAAAGGACAAACTTTACATTTTTCTATATCAAAGAAATATTTTAATTGTGTATTTTGCGTGGAATTCTTACGCTTTTTAATACTTTTACTCTTTGCTAAATGTCCAGCAGGGCACACATATAAATCGGCATCTTTATTAAACTCAAACTTACTTTCTTGCTTCCGTTGACCGTTCGTAATAACAGGATGTAGCCTTGAAATGAGTTGAATCTCTTTCTTTTTTGTGTATAATAAATTCTCTTTACCAGAATACGCTGTATCTCCAAGAATGGTGTTCACTTCTATGCCTGCTTGCTCACTCTTCTCTACTAGCTCTTGTAAATAATTCCCGTCACTTTTTTCACCTGTTGTTACAACTACTGCTGTTATAAGTCTTTCATCACTCATTGCCAAATGTGTTTTATAACCAAAGAAAGGATTCTCTTTAGATTTATAACCGACACGTGCATCAGGATCAGCTGAGTAATTTATTTTAAGCTCATAATCTTCAATAACTTCTTTGAGGACATTTACTTTTTCTTGTACACTTGGTATTTGAGCAATAGCCTTATTTTCTTCTATTATTTGAATGACTTGGTGACAATAGTCCACTTCTTTTTGGATATCTTGAGAAGTCGGTTTAGTGGGAAATTTTGATTTCATTGTTTCATCGAATTGATACACGGCTTTTCGTACCTGTTTTGATTTCTCTTGTAAAAACTCTTTCGGGGACTTCTGTTGGTAGCGTGCCTTCGTATGTGTTGCGTCTACAATCAATGTTTTACTTTTTAAAACACCCTGTGCAATAGCTAGTTCTACGGTTTTGTGAATGAGTAAATCTAACAATTGGACATCTTGTAAACGTAATCGACGGAATTTTGTTAAAGAACTTGCCTCAATAACACCTTCTTCTGGTGCCATATCTAAAAAATATTTAAAGGACATATCATATTTAGAACGTTCTACTACATCAACATCAGAAATATCATAAATTGCCTTAAGTAATAAATATTTGAACATACGAATAGGTGAAATAGCGTAACGACCATTATCTAGACAATATTTAGTCTCTAATTCCTCTAAAACAAAAGTAAAATCAATTAATTCCTTCATTTGACGAAGCATATTATCTTTTGGCACAACTAAATCATAGATTGCCATATGAGGACTAAGAGCAAGCGTTTCTTGTTTGGAAAGCATAAAAAGCACCACCTAAAATGAACAGTATACTAATAATTATAGATGAAAAAGAAAAGGAAGTAGAGAAAAAATTCGCTACTTCCTTTATCTAACCACTTTTTCAGTGCCCTCGACGCTGATCCCCAAGGAGTCGCCCAGCCTCCACTTCAATCAACTTATATACATAGCATACGTTTTAACTAATGTCATCCACTACTTTTGGTGATGAGACAGAAAAGAAGTGCAACCTGATTGGAAAAAGGGCGCACCTGAGCGAAAAGAAGTGCAACCTGATCAGAAAACGGCTGTACCCGATCACTTTTACGGCATACCCGAGCGGTTAAGGGAGTTACCCGATCACTTTTTCAGCCTACCCGATCACTTCTTCGGCATACCCGAGCGGTTTTGAGCGTAACCCGATCACTTCTTCGGCATACCCGAGCGGTTTTGAGCGTAACCCGATCACTTCTTCGGCATACCCGAGCGGTTTTGAGCGTAACCCGATCACTTCTTCGGCATACCCGAGCGGTTTTGAGCGTAACCCGATCACTTCTTCGGCATACCCGAGCGGTTTTGAGCGTAACCCGATCACTTTTTCGGCATACCCGAGCGGTTTTGAGCGTAACCCGATCACTTCTCCTGGCATACCCGAGCGCATTCAGTTTCCAACTAAGCAAACCCTTTTACAACGAGCCATTTATTTCACTTTCAATCCATCTAATACAATAGCTGTAAATTGTGCCATTTCTATAGCTAAATCGAAGTCTTCATTATGGATTAACCAATCATAGATGTTTGCACGCATACAACGTTGAATAACAGCCTGCATGTCAGTTACTTGTAAATCTTGACGAAACTCCCCGAGTCGAATGCCTTCCTCGATATAGGAATTAATAATTTGGAATATTTTCCTTTGTGGATTAATTAAATAATGATCTTGTTCTACTTGATTTGTCATAGCTGCAGTATAGACTGTTCTCAATAAATCTTTTCCGACAACATTTGTTAAGTACTTCATTTGTTCTTGATAAAGTAGTAGAATTTTTTCACTTGCTGGTAAAGTACGGTCAATATTTTTTTCCACCGTGCTATAAAAACTATCAAGCTCTTTAAATTTTTCTAAAATAACATCGTACTTAGATGGGAAATGAGTGTAAAACGTTCCCTTCGATACATTACATGCTTTAGTAATTTGTTCAACAGATACATATTCAAATCCATGTTTATTAAAAAGGTCTAATGATGTTTTTAGTAATTTTTCCCGTGTTTCTAATGCTTTTAATTGACGACTAGTTAGTGAATTCATATTTCGATTATTCCTCCAAATTTAAGGCTCATCTCTATAAAGTGTGGTTGATTTCCGTTCCAACTGTGGGCGTCCGATGAGGCGGTGCTCGCTCCAAGGTCTCAACTGTGACGCTAATCCTCAAGGAGTCACCCAGCCGGAACGAAAATCAACTAGGTAGTCTTAACGAATATCATCCCTAACTTTTTGTGATGAGCTGAATTTAAGTATTTTAAGATATTTTTTTGTAAAAATATTCTGAAAATATATTTTTTTTCGATTGACGAGATGGATTTATTTTGATTATGATTTAATTGACCGTAGTCAATGACTGGGGTCAATTAATGAATCTTGTTATTAATGTTACGACAAAAGACTAGAGTTGGCTAGTGTTCATTAGAGTTTGAAGGAACGGGGGAGGTCAAAATGACGGAGAAATTAGGTTTTATCGGCTTAGGCAATATGGGGTTACCGATGTCGATTAATTTATTAAAAGCAGGCTTTACGGTTTATGGCTTTGACACTAATTCAAAGGCAATGGAACAATTTATAGACGAAGGCGGAGTCGGACTAGCAACAGCAAAGGAAGTTGCAGAACAAAGTGATATTATCATGACGAGTTTGCCGACACCTCAAATCGTGGAACTAGTGTATAAATCGGAACAGGGAATCATACACCATGCTAAGAAAGGGAGTTTATTAATAGATTTCAGTACGGTAAATCCCGAATTAAATGATTCCTTACATAAAGAAGCGCAATCATTGGGGTTACGTTACCTCGGAGCACCTGTTAGCGGGGGAGTCATTGGGGCAATTCATGCAACTCTAACGATAATGGTCGGAGGAGAAGAGGAAGATTATCAAAGTGGGTCTGAAATATTCGGAATAGTCGGGAAAAACATTTATCATCTTGGGACTTCTCCAAGTGTAGGTACACGCATAAAATTACTCAATAATTTAATGATTGGCTTCTATACAGAGGCAGTCGCTGAAACGATTGTGCTTGGCGAAAAGATGGGTATCCATGCAGATACGCTGTATGAAGTTTTAAGTAATAGCTATGGTCAAAGTCGTATTTATGAACGTAATTACGTAGAATATATGAAAAATGAAAACTATCAGCCAGGCTTTTCTACAAACCTTTTATTAAAAGATTTGAGACTAGCTAAAAATATGGCAAAAGAGGCAGGGGTACCACTTCGAATCGGGGAACAGTTGGTAGATCTTTATAGTAATATTTCTCAACAGGGTTATGGAGAAAATGATATGTCTGCCGCTTATTTAAGTTTAAAAGAAAAATGCAAAATTGAACAATTTTAAAGGAGGACTAGAAATATGACAACAGCACAAGAAGTTAAAACTTTAACACATTTTATTGGTGGGGAACTAGTTGAAGGGAAAAGCGGGCGTTTCGGTTCAGTATTCAATCCAACGACAGGTGAGGTTATTGCCAAGGTGCCACTTGCAACTGTAGAAGAAACTAGGGAGGCTATTGATAAGGCACAGGCAGCATTTCCAAAATGGCGTGATACGTCAGTAGCTAAGCGAGCAGAGGTTGTGTTAAAGTTCCGCAATCTTATCTTATTACTGAAAATATGGAGGAGCTTTTACAAATCATTTGTACAGAAAGTGGGAAAACAATTGAGGACGCAAAAGGTGAAATTACTCGAGGTTTAGAATCTGTTGACTTAGCAATCGGTGCACCTCATTTAATGAAAGGTGAGTATTCAGTAAATGTTGGCGGTCAAATCAATGCCTATTCTGCAAAATTTCCATTAGGTGTAGTAGCCGCTATTTCGCCATTTAATTTCCCAATTATGGTGCCATTAGCGCAAACTAGTATGGCAATTGCTGTTGGTAATGCAGTTATTTTAAAAGCATCTGAACGTGTTCCTATGACTGCCTTGTATGTTAGTGAGCTTTGGAAAAAGGCTGGATTACCAGATGGTATTTGGACTGTAGTAAATGGTGATAAAGATGCTGTTAATGAACTTTTAGAAAACCCGATTGTGCAAGCGATTTCATTTGTAGGATCGACACCAGTAGCTAAATATATTTATGAAACGGGCTCGAAATACGGTAAACGTGTGACAGCGCTTGGTGGAGGAAAAAACAATATGGTTGTCATGCCTGATGCAGACCTTGAGCAGGTAGCAAATGCCTTCATTGGTGCAGCGTATGGCGCGGCCTCTCAACGTTGTATGGCCATTTCTACAATTATGCCTGTTGGTAAGGCTACTGCAGATCGTCTTGTTGAAATCTTAAAGGAGAAAATCGCTAACTTGAAGGTAGGTTCATATACAAATCCAGAGACCGATTTTGGTCCTGTCATTTCACAGCAATCGAAGGAAGCGATTATTGCTGCTATCGGTCGAGGAGAGTCTGAAGGGGCAACAGTTATTTGTGATGGTCGTGAACTTGATATTGTGAAAGAATCAAAAGGATTTTTTGTAGGACCAACATTGCTAGATAACGTAAAAACTGGCATGGAAATTTATGAGCAAGAAATATTCGGTCCAGCTCGTAATGTTGTGCGTGTGGATTCATTGGATGAAGCAATCCAACTTATTAATAAGCATGAACTTGGGAATGGTGTCACGATTTTTACGAATGATGGCTTAGCATCACGTAAATTCACAACAGAAATAGATGTTGGCATGGTAGGTGTCAATGTACCGATTCCAATTCCGGTTGGATACCATAATTTCGCTGGATTTAAAGGTTCTCGTTTTGGTGAAGGGCATATGTTTGGACCTGATCAGGCACGTTTCTTCACAAAAACAAAAACAATATCAGAGCGTTGGATGGAAGGAAATGCATCGACAGCATCTACATTTGCATTCCCTAGTAATAACGACTAATACAAACGAAGAGCTGTTTTTCTTGCAGCTCTTTTTTCTAAAAGAATAAAGGGGGCAAGTGGATGTTAGAATACATTGGACTTTTTGGTAGTTTAGCTTTACTTGTGTATTTAACAATGAGGGGTGTTAATTTACTTATTTCAGCACCATTGACTGCATTGATAGCGGCTGTAACGAATGGTCTAGCATTTTTTCCACAAACAGCTGATGAGAATCAAGCTAACTTTTTAACAAGTTATATGGATGGGTTTACTGGATTCGTTGGTTCATGGTATTTAATGTTCATGGCAGGTGCAATTTTCGGAAAGGTAATGGAGGATACTGGGGCGGCTGATAGTGTTTCTAAATGGATTGTGGAAAAAATCGGGGTTAAATATGCAGCCTATGCCGTAGTACTTGCTGCAGCTGTACTAACGTATGGTGGTGTCTCCGTCTTTATCGTAGCCTTTTCGGTATATCCAATGGCTATTAGTTTATTCAAGCAAGCGAATTTCCCTCGTCGCTTTATTCCAGCAGCGCTTGGTTTAGGTTCTGTAACCTTTACGATGACCTCGGCAGGTTCACCTGAAATTCAAAACTGGATTCCTATTCAATACCTTAATACAACGCCATATGCTGGATGGCAAGTAAGTATAGTTGTTGCAATTTTTATGGCAATTGGTGGATCTCTGTGGCTAAATTGGATGATTAAACGTGCAGTAAAAAGTGGAGAAGTATTTATTGAACGATCTAATGATCCAGTTGTTGATGAATCTCGTAAGCTTCCGAGTCCAATTTTAAGTCTTGTACCACTATTGGTAGTTTTAGGTATTTCCTTTGTGTTCCATGATTCTCTTGGAACTTCAGCTTTAATTGTGGCATTAACGAGTGGATGTATTACGGCTTATTTAGTGAGCTATAAATATTCAAAATCTGTCGGAGCCACACTAGCAGCTGGTGCAATGGGTGCCGTTGTAGCTATTGCTAATACAGCAGCAGTGGTTGGCTTCGGAGGTGTGGTAAAAGCTACACCATCATTTGTGGCAACTGTTGACGTAATGACTAATATTCCTGGAAGTCCGTTAATTGGCGGTGCATTAGCCATCGCAGTAATAGCAGGTTTAACAGGCTCGGCCTCTGGTGGTCAAACAATCGCAATGCCTTTACTTGCGCCACACTATATTGACATGGGGGTTGATACCGAGGCATTACACCGTACAATTGCTATTGCGTCGGGGTCTCTCGATTCATTGCCACATGGCGGTTATGTAGTAACAACTATCAATTCTGTATGCAATGAAAAGCATAAGGATGCTTATATGCCATTTGGTGCCTTAACTGTCATTATACCTATCATAGGTACGATAATCGCAATCATATTATTCTCACTAGGAATGTAGGAGGGATGTTAAGTGAAAGGAAAAACAGTTTTTATTACTGGAGCAGCTCGTGGTATCGGGTTATCCATGGCACTAGCGTTTGCTGAACAAGGTGCGAATGTAGTGATAACAGATATTAATGAACAGCTTTTAGCAGAGGCAATTAACAACAATCCTCAATTAACTGCATACACATGTGATGTTGCGGATGAACAGGCAATATGTGATGCGATTGACTTTACTGTTAAAAAGTTTAAGACAATAGATATTTTAATCAACAACGCAGGGTTTCAGAATGTTTCTTTTATCGAAGATTTCGCGACAGAAATATTTGAATCAATGCAAAAAGTGATGCTTGTTGCACCTTTTATCGCAATGAAATATGCGATACCACATATGAAGAACAATAAGTTTGGCCGCATTATTAATATGGCATCCATTAATGGAGTTATTGGGTTTGCTGGGAAAGCTGGATACAATGCCGCTAAGCATGGACTTGTCGGTTTAACGAAAGTGGCCGCATTGGAGGTTGCAACAGAGGGGATCACAGTGAATGCGATTTGTCCAGGCTATGTCGATACAGAATTAGTGCGTAATCAGTTTACGGATTTGGCCAAGACAAGAGGGATTCAAGTAGAAGATGTGCTTGAGCAGGTGCTTTATCCGCTCGTACCTCAAAAACGCTTACTTGATGTATCAGAAATTACAGGACTTGCGCTTTATTTAGCAAGTGATATGGCAAAGGGTTTAACAGGTCAAGCAGTTATTTTGGATGGCGGTTATACAGCACAATAGTAGGAGGGTGAGATATGATACAAACAAAAACAATCTTCACGGTTCATTCGCCAGGAACTATCGTTTATGGACGAGATTCTTTTGAAGAAGTCGGTGTCTATGCAAAAAAATTAGGGACTAAAGCGCTTATCATTAGCGATCCGATAATGGATAACTTAGGCTTTGTTAAACAATGTAGCACTTTATTAAAAACCAATGGATTGGAAGCGGTTTCATATTTAGGTGTTACAACGGAACCTGTGGATACGTATGTGGCAGAGGGACTACGTGTTTTACAATCTGAGGGCTGTGATATCATCATTTCCGTTGGTGGTGGGAGCTGTATTGATACAGGGAAAGCAATCGCGGTAGTGGCAACGAATGGTGGCTACATTGGCGAATATATGAAAATGGCAAAAATTGCTGAGCAAGCACCGATTCCACATATTGCGATACCGACAACAGCGGGGACTGGCTCAGAAGCAACGGATGCAACAGTCATTACTAACACGACGAATGAAGTGAAAATGATGATTAAGCAGCCTGCATTTATGCCAAATGTAGCGATCGTAGACCCGATTTTAACGGTTACATCTCCACCCGCCATCACTGCAGCAACAGGTATTGACGCGTTAAGTCATGCGATTGAGAGCTATTTATCACGTTTAGCACATCCTTACTCGAATGTACTTGCGCGATCAGCGATGGAGTTAATCGTTAATAATATGTTAAAAGTTTATGAGCACGGTGATGATATTGAAGCTCGTGAAGCGATGTCACTAGGCTCAATGCAAGCAGGTCTTTCATTCTCCAATGCTTCTGTTGCATTAGTACATGGTATGTCTCGCCCAATAGGAGCCCTATTCCATGTACCACATGGTATTTCAAATGCCATGCTCTTGCCAGCAGTATTAGAATTTTCAAAGGATTCTTGTGTCGATCGGCTTGCAGATTTAGGTGAATTTTTCAATAAAGATAAAGAGCCGTTATCTCAAGAAGAGCTTGCTAATTTAGCTATAGTTTCGATTAAGGAAATGTGCAAGAAGATGGATATAGGTAATTTACAACAATGGGGAATCGATGAACAAGCCTTTTACGCAGCTATTTCAAAAATGGCTGCTGATGCAATTGCCAGCGGTAGCCCTGGAAATAATCCTAAGGTGCCGACATATGAAGAACTAATTGAGCTTTATAAAATTGCTTATCATTATGAGTTTTAGGAATTCAAGAAGGAACTGTCTAAAGTAGAGTTACAAATCATATGTAATTTGTAACTCTATTTTTATTGCTTAAAATCAATTTATTGGTTCATTACGAAAGTTGAGGATGACATTTGTTGATGTGGAGGCTAGGCTGGGCGACACCTTTGGGATCAGTCACAAATGAGACCCTGCAGCACAAGCGAAGCAGGTAGGGGAACGAAGGCTAAAAGCATCACGTTCAGTGATAACGCCTTCGTGGTCAACATCCTGTTGCTGCCGTACACTACGCTTTCTAGCAAAAACATCTACTGCTGCCGCTACGCTTTCGCACAGAAAACATTTGCTGCCCTAACGCCCCTAGGAGATTTATCGAAACAAAATCGCTCTTTATCGAAACTATTTGAGCTTTTATCGAAACAAAATCTCATGTTATCGAAACTTTTTGGGCTTTTATCGAAAAACAAGCTCTTTCTATCAAATTATTTGATTTATTTTATAATTTTGAAAATATAAACAAAGGAGAGGGTTAAATGGAAGAATGTTTTATTTGTAATAAACACACGGGTAACATCCAAACTTCAGGGGTCATGATTTATGAAGACGAATATGTTTATGTTGGACATATTGATAAAAATGGAGCACCCAATTATTTAGGTCATATTATGATCGATTTAAAAAGACATGTTCCTACTCTAGGAGATATGACTATAGAAGAAGCAAAAGCATTTGGCGTTATTATGGCTAGGGTCAGTAAGGCAATAATGGAGTGTGAAAAGGCTGAGCATATCTACTCATTGGTTTCTGGAAACTCAGTGCCACATTTGCATATGCATTTAGTTCCACGATACCCTAATACCTCTAAACAGTATTGGGGACCAGATGCTGTTTATGATTGGGAAAATGCTCCGATGGGGGACAATAGCGAAGTTGTTAAACTTTGTACACGTATAAAAATATATCTGGAGAATCATGCAGATGAGTAAATCAATAGAAGAGTTTAGCTGGGTAGGTAGCCAAGAAAACTTTATTGATCATCCAAATCTTTATCCAATTAAACATGTTATTGTGGGACGCTATGGTGGTAATTCCGATGCAGGACAATATAAAAATGAAGATGGTTGTTTAGTATGGCTAGATGAAAAGGAAGATTGGGAATTTACTATTTTACTGGATGCTCATAATTCAGCTGAGAGTGCTCAAATAATTACCGAACAATTTTTTTATCATAAAAATGAAATAAAACATTTATTATCTTTACCAACAAACCATCAAACCTTTAAAAGAATTGAGGAGAAGATTTTAGCAATATTTCAATCTGAAGAGTTCTTATCTGTTTGCAGGAATATTACGGGAGAAACAGCATGTTTAATTGTCGTAAGAAAGGATAAATATGTTTGGTGGTTTTCAGTTGGAGACTGTGTTCTTTATTTATTTCACGAAGAACTGGCTGCACTAGGTCAGTATCAATTAAATCAAAGGCAATTTTACGAATGGATAGGACAAGTCAATACGTTTGAACAGGACGTCCCTTGCTATAGTGTTGGCATTAAAGAATTAAGAAAAGGAGAAAATCGTCTTTTTCTCACTACAGATGGCTTAATTGAATGTCCAGGTGAGTCGTATTCTAACCCTATTAACATTTATAATGCCTTCCTTAACTCTACTGATAAGGAAAGCATTTGGTCAATGTTAAAGAATATTAGACGTAATGGTGTAAGGGATAGCACGACCATCGTTTTTTGGAAAGTTACTATTTCAAAGGAAGCCACTAGAGCAAGTGATCAAGAAGCAAGTTCGTAGTTGATTTTAATAATGATGACTTTGATAAATGTTCACAAAGGGAGAATACTTGCGCGTCAAGGATGAATACCCGCGGAAGAGAGGGAAATACCCGCGCGCAGCAGGAGAATACCCGCGGAAGGGAAGGGAATGTCCGCGTCAGGAGGATACCCGCGGAAGAGAAGCGAATACCCGCGCGCAACAGAAGAATACCCGCGGAAGAGAGGTGAATACCCGCGCGCCAGGAGAATACCCGCGGAAGAGAAGCAAATACCCGCGCGTCAAGGATGAATACCCGCGGAAGAGAGGTGAATACCCGCGCGCAACAGGAGAATATCCGCGGAAGAAGTAAATACCCGCGCGAAAAGGGAGAATACCCGCGAAAGAGAAGTAAATACCCGCGCGCAACAGGAGAATACCCGCGGAAGAGAGGGAAATACCTGCGCGCCAGGAGAATACCCGCGGAAGAGAGGGAAATACCCGCGCGCAGCAGGAGAATACCCGCGGAAGAGAGGGAAATACCTGCGCGCCAGGAGAATACCCGCGGAAGAGAAGTAAATACCCGCGCGCAGCAGGAGAATACCCGCGGAAGAGAGGGAAATACCCGCGCGCCAGGTGATACCCGCGAAAGAGAAGGAAATACCCGCGCGCAGCAGGAGAATACCCGCGGAAGAAGTGAATACCCACGCCCAACAGGAGAATACCCGCGGAAGAGAGGGAAATACCCGCGCGCACCAGGAGGATACCCGCGAAAGGGGGAAAACCCCACGCGCTCCAGAAGATCCCCTGTATTTATAATATAGTTGTCACCTCCATCCTTCCCCTCACTTCAATCAAGAAAAGAATTCTGCATGTATTTTGTAGAATTAATATGACATATGAGAGAAAATATAGTAATATTTTAAGTGAATCATCATTCATTTTTTGCGAAGGGGAGATCTTAAATGTTGCAGGGGAAAACAATTATTATTACTGGTGGATCAAGTGGAATGGGGCTTTATATGGCAAAGCAATTCGTTACTGAAGGTGCAAATGTTGTTATTACTGGTCGTAATGAGGAGCGATTAGCGGAGGCGAAAGCTTTTATTTTAGAGGCTGGAAAAACGATTGAAACATTTCAAATGGATGTTCGAGTGCCAGAACATGCAGAAGCAATGTTAGCATTTGCTGTTGAAAAGTTTGGACAGGTTGATGGGCTTGTGAATAATGCAGCCGGCAATTTTATAGTGCATGCGGAGGATTTATCACCAAATGGCTGGAAGGCAGTTATTGATATTGTTTTAAATGGGACATTCTTCTGTTCTTCTGCAGTCGGTAAGTATTGGATTCAAAATAATATTAAAGGGTCGATTCTTAATATGGTCGCGACTTACGCATGGAATGCAGGGGCTGGTGTTATTCATTCAGCGGCTGCGAAAGCAGGTGTATTGTCGTTGACTAGAACGTTAGCTGTTGAATGGGGTAAACAGTATGGAGTTCGAGTAAATGCAATTGCTCCTGGTCCAATTGAGCGTACAGGTGGTGCAGAGAAGCTCTGGGTGTCAGAGGCTGCTGCCGCTCGAACGTTAGACTCTGTTCCGTTAGGCCGTACAGGTACTCCTGAAGAAATAGCTGATTTAGCAACATTTATGATGTCTGATAAGGCAAGATATATGAACGGTGAATGTGTGACACTTGATGGCGGGCAATGGCTAAATCAGTATCCATTCTAACTAGGAGTTCAATATAGGATGTTAGCCTAAAATCATCGCATCCTTGCGATAATTGCTAACTGACCTGCATAGGTAAAAACGCCACGTCTTGTGGCATTACCGAAAGGGCCAACATCGTGTCGGCCCTTGTGCAGGCAGAAGCACAAAGCCGATTCCGGACGCAATGATGTCGAGGCATAATTGATAACAAAAATCTTTGCATAATGGGGAGCTGGGTTGACGCATACTAAGGATAAAGAAAGGAGTTTTGCCTATGGGTATGTGGTTAATACCGGCTCTTATTGCCATTACGATTATTGCTGTCATTTCGCTTGTGTCAACGTTGAAAATTGCCAAAATGACGTCTGAACGGAAATCAGAAAAGGATACACCGATTTCAGAAACCGTTGAAGAATATACAACTATGCTAAACCCAATTGTTTGGGTATATGGCATTTTTCTACTCTTCTTAGGCATAATGATTTTTTATTACTGGAGTAAGACAGGTTATTAAATAAATATTGTCTTCATTCAGTACATATTATGCTGAATGAAGATCCTTCTTTAAACCTCGAAATCCCCCTTTACAAGCTGTTTCCGATACTTAGTTTTCTTCAAAATGCTAAAATAATTCGTTGTTCTGGAAAAACTCTTCTCGGCCTTGTCGTGGTCATAAAAGGAATAGTTATGATATGATAAAAGGGAAGCATCCTGTTCTGCAAAGCAAGGACAGAAAAGGAGAAGAAGTTCATGATTTCAACTAACAGTAAAGGCTTATTAGCAATGCCAATTAGTGATTTTATTATTTCGTCTGAAAAGGTTGCGCATGTACAGAGTGGAAATAATGCGGAACATGCCCTCCTAGTACTTACACGTACAGGGTATTCGTCGATACCTGTTTTAGATTTGAAATATCGACTTCAAGGTTTACTAAGCATGAAAATGATTACTGAATCCATTCTTGGACTAGAGCATATTGAATATGAAAAGCTACCCGATATTAAAGTGGATACAATAATGGATAAAGATATCGCTGTATTAAAGTTGACGGATACTTTTCAGCGAGCGCTTGACTTAGTTATTAATCACGCCTTTTTATGTGTTGTGGACGAAGAAGGAACATTTGCGGGAATATTAACGAGACGTGTTATTTTAAAGCAATTGAAAAAATATATTTATCAAAAAGAGTAGTAGTTTAAGAGGGGACTCAGATGAAAATCATGAGGCCCTCTTTGCTTGTATCGGAGGTTTACTGATTGATGGCAACGGAGGCTGAAATTTTAAAAGTACTAGCAGAGGAAAGAAATATGCGTAAAGCAGCAGAACGTCTATTTTTATCCCAACCAGCGCTTTCTCAACGGTTGCAAACAATTGAAAAGGACTGGGGCGCACAGTTATTTATTCGTTCGCAAAAAGGACTGACAGCGACACCTGCTGGAGAGCAAGTTATTGCCTATGCAACTGACATGCTAAGCAAAAAAGAAGAGATTTTTGAAACAATCCAATCACTAACGACAAAAGTAAACGGGACTTTGAAAATTGCCTGTGCATCTATTGTTGGTCAAAACTGGCTTCCAAAAATTTTAAAGGATTTTGTCTCAAAATATCCAGAGGCAAAAATTTCTCTTATGACCGGCTGGAGCTCTGAAATTGTAAAAGCGCTTTATGAAGGTGAGGCTCATATTGGAATTGTGCGTGGGCAGGTTGATTGGAAAGGGGAAAAAATTCACCTTTTTCGTGATACCCTTTATTTAGTAGATAAAGAGGTAAAAACGATTGAAGATGTTCTGACGACAGAGCGACCTTTTATTCAATTTAAAAGTGACTCCAATTATTATCAGGAAATTCAGCAATGGTGGCAACAGCATTTCGCTTCAAATCCGAGCAAACAAATTTTAGTTGATCAGATTGAAATTTGTAAGCAAATGGTATTGAACGGCATCGGTTACGCTATTTTACCTTCAATCACTTTAAATGAACACGATGGTATTAATAAAATAGCATTAACTAATAATGAAAAAGAATTTGGTTTAACTCGTGATACATGGTTAATAGGCTATGAATCCTCATTTCAATTACGACAAGTAGAAGCTTTTGTTGAAGTGGTACAGGATCATGCACGATGTTTGTTTGATTACACGAAATAAGATCAAGGCAGTCTCAAGTGATTCACTCGGGACTGTCTTTTTTTATGGATGCTCACCGTAACGTGTGGTTGATTTCCGTTCAGACTGTGTGCTTTGTTGCTGCCGCTTCGCTTTCGCACAGATAAAACAATTGTAGCTGACGCTTTGCTTTCGCTACAGAAAACAATTGTAGCTGCCGCTTCGCTTTCGCACAGATAAAACAATTGTAGCTACCGCTTTGCTTTCGCACAGATAAAACAATTGTAGCTGCCGCTTTGCTTTCGCTACAGAAAACATTTGTTGCTGTCGCTACGCTTTCGCACAGATAAAACAATTGTAGCTGCCGCTTTGCTTTCGCTACAGAAAACATTTGTTGCTGCCGCTTCGCTTTCGCACAGATAAAACAATTGTTGCTGCCGCTACGCTTTCGCACAGATAAATTGCCACAGGACGTGGTGTTCTTAGACTGAGTTCTTCTATTTCAGTAGGGTTTGGACACCCATTGATAGGGAACTACATTCGTATTCAACCCCTTTAGAGGTGGGAGTCTTCTACTGAATGAAGATACATGGCATACGTTTTAACAAATATCTCCCTAACTTTGGTGATTAGTTAATTCTTAGGCTCTTCACCATAACGTGTGGTTGATTTCTTTGCTAGAAAGAGCTTGTTTTTCGATAAAAGCCCAAAAAGTTTCGATAAAATGAGATTTTGTTTCGATAAAAGCTCAAATAGTTTCGATAAAGAGCGATTTTGTTTCGATAAATCCAGGATGTGATGCTCTTAGTCTTCGTTCCTCTACATGCTCGCCACAGGGTCTTATCTGTAACGCTAATCCCCAAGGAGTCGCCCAGTCGGAACGGAAATTAACCACACGTTTTGGTGGTTAGCAAATTCTTAAGAGTTTATGAATATTCTTGAAGATATCATAAGAAATGGAACAAAATGCGATTTTAATCGTATAATTATTTATATTATCAATTTACAGAAAAGGGGTTGAGCTTTTGAAAAAAACGAATATAACGGCACTCATACTATTATTCATGCTTGTTATTAGCTTTATTCTGCCTATAGATCAGGCAAAAGCGTCTGCTACTTTAGAGGTACAAGCTAAGGTAGGGATATCAGGTAAAGCTAAATACCAATCAGTTGTGCCACTTCAAGTAACAGTAAAAAATAATGGTGCAGATTTTTCGGGAGATATGGCCATCAATGCTTCCCGTTCCTTTGAGGTTGCATCAGCCCTAGTGCTTCCAATAGATATAGCTGCAGGAGAAGAAAAAACATTCAATCTTTATATAGATGGGTTAGCTGACTATAATTATTCGAATGCAGATGTGTTTGCATTTTATGAAGGAAGTATTGAAAAGGGAAAAAAGGTTGCTTATAAAGGAACAAAGCAGCTACAAGCAAACTTTTTAGATCCTTCATCCGTTTTTATTTATACATTAACAGATAAAAGCGATCGTTTATCAGCATTTTTGCGTCTAGCTCAATCTGCTCCTCAAAGTAATGTTGAAGTTTTCAATTTAAATCAAATTAAGGACTATACATTGCCGGAGGATGCACAAGGATATGCAATGGCGAACGTTATCGCCATCGATGAAATGGCTGTTGCTGATTTATCGCAAAAGCAACAAGAGTCTTTACTAAAGTGGGTGCAGGATGGCGGAACATTATTGTTCGGAGCTGCTGATCAAGTAAATGCAACAGCAGGTATTTTCAAGGATTATTTACCACTTGCATTATCACAGCAAACGACATCAGTTTCTGCAGATAGCCTATCAAAATTATCTGGGGGCGGAATTTTTACTCAACCAATTTCCGTTTATACAGCGACTGAAAATCAAGGAAGTATTCCTGTATTAACAGATAACAAGACGATTTTAGCGTCTAAGAAAAAAGTGGGCAGTGGGGAAATTATTCAAACAACCTTTTCTTTAGGGGATCAACCACTTGCTTCTATGGATGGCTACGCAGCATTGATATCGAAGGTGTTAAATATTCAAAATGTTCAGCAACAAGGGACTATGGTTAATGGTCAGTCAACAATGGACCAAATTTCATATGAACTTCGTAATGTAAATGAATTATTCCCTTCATTTGAAGTATCTGTTAGCTATATGTTAATTGTTATCATTTTATATATTGTCGTTATCGGACCTATTTTATATTTTATCTTAAAGAAAATGGATAAGCGTGAGCATGCGTGGTGGATTATACCTGCAATATCAGTTGTGTTATCTATTGCTTTATTCGTTTTTGGTGCTAAAGATCGAATTTTACAACCGCAAATTCAGCAATCAGCATTTTATAAAATAAATAACGATAGTAGCCTAAATGGTTATTATGTGGAGTCTATTTTAACAAATCGTAGCGGTGATTTTGTTGTTAACACAGATAAGGATTCAAGTGCACTTGCTTTCCGAAAGAACAATGATTTTACGGGGACAATGGGAGATTTACATGAATCATCCTATATTAAAGAAAATGCGAATGGTTCAACATTAACACTACGCGATTTGAACTATTGGTCTGTTCAATCGTTTGCAGGGAAGACGACGCCACAAAATATTGGCAAGATGGATATTGATATTACGTTAAAAAATGAAAAGCTGACTGGGACAATTAAGAACAATTTCCCGTTTGCCCTAAAGGATGTTACTTTAATCTCTGGCATTAAAGAAGTTCAACTTGGCGACATTGAAGCGAATGAAACACTTAAAGTCGACGAGGAGCTAACAGCAACAGTTCTTCAAAAGCCATCAACTTTTACTAGTTACAATTATAATTATCCATCGAAGAAGGAAGAAGTGGATCCTCAACGGATCGATCGTATGAAATCTTTGGCACTACCGCTCGTAGAAAATGAAATGAAACCTGTCGTTACTGCTTGGGCAGATCAAGCAATTGCTGGGGTTGAGCTAGAAACAAGTGCCAATATGTCACCAATTTCATATTTTGTTCAGCCATTTGACGGCAAAGTAGAGCTATCAGGTCCATTTACGATGAAGCGTAACAATTTTACGTATTCAGTAAACCCGAAATCTCCTAATTCGTATTTCGAAAAAATAGATGAACAGTTAAACAATTGGTCCTTGTCTGACGGTTTATATGAAGTATCAATTGTGATGCCAGATAATTTTATGAATGCAGTTCAAGCATTAAACGAACTGACGATTTCAAATAAAGATGTTAACCGTATGGAGCTATCGATTTGGAATAACGAAACGAAAAAATATGAGCCATTGGTAGATACGAAACAGGTGTTTACAGATAACATTACAAAATATTTCAATGAAAATAATGAGTTACTTATTGAAATTAAATTCGGACCAGATCAAACAGGTGAGCCAACAAAATTACCAGATGTAGAGCTGAAGGGAGTGGCGAAATAATGATTGAAATTCGTGATTTAACAAAAAGGTATGGCTCCTTTACAGCACTAGATCAATTAAATCTATCATTGGAGGAAGGGGTAGTATTTGGCTTTGTAGGTGCCAATGGGGCTGGTAAATCGACTACATTTTCAATATTAGCAACCCTGTTGTCTCCAACCTCTGGTGATGCGCTTATTAATGGGAAAAGTGTTATTAAGGAACCGAAGGAAGTTCGAAAGCTAATTGGCTATATGCCCGATTTCTTTGGTGTATATGATCAGTTAAAAGTAGATGAATATTTAGATTTTTATGGTGCAAGTTATGGCATTGGTGCAGCTGAGCGTAAAGTATTGATTCCTCAGTTGCTAGAACTTGTGAATTTAACGAATAAACGTTATGACTATGTAGATTTACTGTCGCGTGGGATGAAGCAGCGCCTATGTTTAGCACGTGCTCTTATCCATGATCCCAAGGTATTGATTTTAGATGAGCCTGCATCAGGATTAGACCCACGTGCACGTGTAGAAATGCGTGATATTTTACGAAATTTAAAATCTATGGGTAAAACGATTTTAATCTCCTCTCATATTTTGCCTGAGCTTGCAGAAATGTGCGATGAAATCGGTGTAATTGATAATGGCAAACTGATCGCTCATGGCAATGTGGCTTCTATTCAAGCTCAGCTACAGGGGGAGAAGCGTATTGTGATAAAAGTAACGGATCAGTTAAATGAGGTGCGTGCATTTTTAGAGGAAGATCCACTGATATCTTCTATAGATTTGATAGATAGTCGCTTAGAAATAGCCTTTAATTATCGCGGAACAGATGCTGATCAGGTGGCATTGTTGAAAAAAGCGATACTTGCAGATTTACCTATTTATGCGTTAAGTGAAGAGGAAAAAGATTTAGAGGATGTCTTTATGGCTATTACGAAGGGAGCGGACAATCAATGATGGAACGATTTTATAATCCGGTACTCGTAAAAGAATTGAAGTTACGCTTCCGTTCTTTTAAAAGCTTTTCAGGTTTAATGTTTTATTTAGCGGTTATTTGTATTTTTATCGCAGGGTTTTTACTATTAACAACTGAATTCACAGGTAAAGGATTCTTTAGACCAGAAACAAGTTTTTTGATGTTTGCGGTATTAACAATTTTACAAATGGCTCTTGTTCTTTTTATTACACCAAGCTTAACTGCTGGTGCAATAAGTAGCGAAAGGGAAAAGCAAACGTTAAATATTTTACTAACAACGACACAAAGCTCTACGCAAATCGTCATTGGAAAGTTACTATCTTCTGTAGCATTTTTAGTATTAATGCTCATCGCAGGGCTTCCATTATATAGTTTAGTATTTTTATTTGGTGGCGTATCGCCGTCTCAATTAATTTCGATATTTTTATTTTACTTATTAACAGTTGTAGCAATAGGTAGTATTGGTGTTATGTTTTCAACGATTACCAAACGAACAATTGTCGCAATGATTTCTACGTACGGCTCGATTATCTTTTTAGGTGGCATTACGGCATTTTTCTTCTTTTTAACAATGGCCTTCCATCAAATGGGTAATGTTAATGCCGTTGGTACTACCACTTCTTATATGACGTATTTCTGGGCTTCTATTAATCCAGGTGCATTGATGCTAACGCTTATTTCACCAGACATGGGCGATGCTTTAGCGCAACTTTCGGGAGTGAAATTACCTGTATGGATTGCTTATTTAATAGCTTATTCATTGATTATTGTTCTTTGTTTAACAATTGCCATTAAAAAATTACGTGCCAATATGAAAAGTAACCGATGAGGAGGAAAACTTATGGAGCATCGTAAGCAATTACGAAAATATATTCAACGTGCAAAGACGAGTTTAACAGTAGAAAGAAGCATTCCTATTGCACAGTACGGCTTGTTTTTGGCATTGCTTTCGAGTGCTTCCCTCTTCCTCGTTTCAAGGCTATTTGTTTGGCCGTATTATCGCGAAACAGCTTTTGCTGTCTTTCTCGTTGTCATACTAGCAACAGTGCTGTTTATGTGGTGGAAGCGTGTAAAAGAAAAGGAAGCATTGCATACACTGGATGATTATTTTTCTCACAATGAACTGGTGACAGCCTTATCGTTCGAGGACGATAAGGATCCACTTGTTCAATCTTTGGTAAATAAAGCAATGCAAAGCGTCGAAAATGCGTTTGCGAGTTTTAAAGCTCGAAAGAAAAATTTGTTTCGGCCAAAAGCTTTAGTTGGTCTATTCGTAACAGCTGTTGGACTGGCAATTCTTTATATGTTTCCAGCGGCTACGCAAATTGAAGCTATTGAGGTGGAAAAGGAAAAAGCTGTTATCGAAGACGTAAAGAAGGAAGTAGCTAAACTAGAGAAAAAAACAGAAACAAAAGAAGTGAAAGAGCAATTGAAGGAATTGCAAAATACGTTAAAAGAGGCAGAAACAGCTGAAGAGGCATTACGCGAAGTCGTGAAAAAGCAAAAGGAGCTTTCCTTGAAGGAACAGCAATTAAAAGATAAGCAAACTGCTAGTAAAGAGGGCGCTTCTGAAGAGCAAGGCTTATCAAAAGAAGAAGTGGAGCAATTGAAGGAGCTTGCCCAAATGCAACAGGAGCTAACGCAAAATGCCAATGCTACTCAGACAGCTATGAGCAAGCTAGGGAAACCTGCCAGCAATACTCTACAAAATGCTATTGCGAGTGCTAATAGTGCAAATAACAATCAGCAAAACAATACTAATCAAAATCAAAATTCATCAGCGAATTCACAGCCGAGCAATCAGCAAGGTCAAACCGGGCAGCAAGGCCAAAATAATTCTCAAAATGGTTCCCAACAGGCTAGTGGTAATGGTCAGGCACAAGGATCGAATCAAAGCAAACAACAAGGACAGGGCAATGGTCAAGGTCAAGGACAAGGCCAGGGCAATGGACAGGGCCAGGGACAAGGAAATGGTAATGGTTCAGGTCAAGGCACTGGTTCAGGTGGTCAAGGTGCAGGAACAGGACAGGGTGGCCGCGATTTATTAACGACACCGAATAGAATCGGTGGCTCTAGTCAGACTTCAGTTGATGGCGGAGCATTAGGAGATGGCTCGAATATTTCGGAACAACAAGGAAATGGCCCCATTACTAAAGGTTCTATCCGCCCATATGAGGAAGTTATAGGCTCCTATAAAGATAGCTATTTAGAAAGCTCAGAACGATTACAATTACCGAAGGATTTACAAAATGTCGTGCAATCATATTTCACGTCAATTGAGTCGCAGTAGGAGGAAAAAGAATGGCATTTACAGAGCAACAGTATGTTGAGATGAGTACGAAATTACAACAAGTAAAGGAAGAAATTCATCACTTTATCGTTGGGCAAGAGGAAGCAATTGATTATACATTATATGCAGTTCTTGCTGATGGGCACGCATTATTAGAGGGCTTGCCAGGTTTAGGGAAAACGATGTTAATCCGTACAATTTCTGAAGTACTAGATTTATCATTTTCACGTATTCAATTTACACCGGATTTAATGCCGGCCGATATTACAGGGACAAGTATGATTGAGCGCACACCAGATGGCAAGCAGCAGTTTTCGTTCCAGCCAGGTCCAATTTTTAGTCAAATGGTATTAGCGGATGAGATTAACCGAGCTACGCCAAAAACACAAAGTGCGTTGTTGGAAGCGATGGGGGAAAAAACGGTAACGATTTTGGGAGATACAAAGAAGATGGCAAGACCATTCTTCGTGTTAGCAACGCAAAACCCAATTGAGATGGAAGGAACGTACCCTTTACCAGAAGCACAAATGGACCGTTTCCTATGTAAAATTCTTGTACCGTACCCTGAGAAAAGTGAGCTAATGGAAATTATGAAGCGTACAACAGGCGCGAAGGAAGTTAATTTACAGAAGGTTATGAATACGGACGGGCTTATTGAAGCACAGCAAATGGTGAAGGAAGTGCTTGTCGCTGATGAAATGCTAGAATTTGCGACGGATCTTATTGTAGCTACTCATCCTGAAAGAGTGGATGCAATTGATGAGGTCAAGCGATATGCCATGTACGGTAGTGGGCCACGTGGTTTACAAAGTTTAATCAAATTAGCGAAGGCAAGGGCGCTTATGAATGGACGTTTCCACGTTTCTGTGGCAGATATTAAATCTGTTGCTAAGCCAGTTTTACGCCATCGTATGTTGTTGAACTATGAAGGGGAGGCTTCAGGCAAAACAGCAGACGATGTGATTGACGTAATTTTAGAAAAGGTACAACAAGGTGTTAGCAGGTGACGCAAAAATTATTATTGCCCGAGGATTGGTTAGCGAAAATCAGTCGCTTCCAAGTGGCGACGGCCTCCAAATTACGTGGGCAGCATAAGGGCTCGCACCGTTCGCAACGCTTCGGGGCATCGCTCGATTTCTCAGATTTTCGTGAGTATCATTTAGGTGATGATGTACGTCAGGTCGATTGGAACGTCTTTGCGAGAACGGATAAATACTTCATTAAACGTTTTTTAGATGAACAAGAGATGCGCGTACACATTTTGCTAGATACAACTAAATCTATGGGCGATCATGAAAAATGGACTTTTGCCCGGCAAATTGTCGCCTCACTTGGCTTAATGGTGCTAGGCCGTGATGATCGCTTATCATTTTCTTTTGTACAGGATGAGGTGAAGCCACCGTTTCGTCGTAAAGGTGCCATGTATCGTCGTGCCTTTTTACAGGTGGTCACAGAAATCGAGGAAGCAACTTATACAAATAGCTTTGCACAGGGAGCTTTAAAAGCATTGCCTAAAGATAGTACAGTGCTATTTATTGTTACTGATGGACTAGAACCAATCGAGGAGTGGGAGCAACTTTTAAAACGGCTACCACGTTTTGCAGGGGACGTACGTATTTTGCAAATTGTGACGCAGGAAGAAATATCACCCGAATACAATGGTGATGTACGTTTACTCGATCGTGAAACTGGCAGAGATGTGAATGTTACGATGTCTTCAAGAGTTCTGGACACATACAAGGCAAGACGTTTATTACACGAAGAGGAATTTGAAGCAATTTGTCGGCGCTTCGGTGTTCGACAATTACAGCTTAAAGTAGAGGATGGCTTACAGCACGCCATCTTTCAACAATTATTAAAAGCACATTGGATTAGGTGAGGTGAGCCGTATTGGGCTTTAGTCAAATACTTTTTAGCTGGACGGCCATCATCCCGGTCATTGTCCTTCTATATTATTTCTTTCGAAAAAAATATACCGATCAAACCGTATCCTCGACACTTTTTTGGTCGGAAATTATGCAAGAAACACGTGTATCACCGTACTTAAAACATTTACAAAAAAATGCACTGCTTTATTTACAACTGCTAGCACTTATTTTACTTGTACTCGCACTAATGAATCCTTATGTAAAAAAATCAACAATTGTTGGGGCTCAAACGATTTTTGTTGTGGACACATCTGCAACGATGTTAGCAGGGAAAGAGCAGTCAACATTTGATCAACATAAAAAGGAAATGCTGTCATTAGTAAATGAGCTTGATGGAAGACCTGTTACACTCATTACAACAGGCAATACACCAAAAGCTATACTACAGCAAGAAACGAATACAAAAGCAATTGAAAAGGCTATTCAAGAGTTGCAAGTAACCTATGAAACAGATCAGATGCATAAGGCACTTGATGCGGCACAAGCTTTTGTCGGTGACACGCCAACATCTATTTACGTCTTTACGGATACGCTCGATAAAAAGCGATTACCAATGGAAAAGGATACGGTGAAGTGGATCGTAAAAGGGTCTGCTAAGGATTTAACAAATATTGCAATTACACGTTTTGCTGCTACTACAGATGGTCAATCTACGATGGCGCTCGTGCAGCTACAAAATGATACTGACCAAGAGCAAAAAGTAACACTTTCACTAGAAAATGAGAAAGGTAATGAGATAGCTGCAGAGAGTGTCACATTACTGCCAAATGAAACTGTAAAGAAAACATTTAAAGACTTACCGTTAGAAAATACGATGACAGCTAGGTTAGATACTAATGATGATTATGTAGTCGATAATTCACAAACCGTATTGCTACAAACAGCTACTTCAAAAGTAGTTGTCGATCAAAGCATGCATCAACTTATTCAAAAAGGTTTTCAAACGATTAATAGTGCTGTGAAAATTGTTCCGTCCTTACAAGTAGCGGACAATAAAGATGCAACAGTTGTGACAAATCAAACGGCGCTACTCGAAAAGATGGACAAGCCGATTGTATTATTTGGACGTGATGATGCTAAAAAGGTTGAAGCAACTGGGGAAGTCAGTACAACGAGCGACGCATTGTTTGCATTCAGTGAGCTAAAAGATATTTATATTAGTGCTGTATATCCAGGATTCGATGGCTATCAAACGCTTGCATCAGTTGGCGATCAGCCATTTATACAGCGCTCACCAGAAGGAGATATTGTTATATTAGCGGATATTGCTGATACAGATTGGCCGCTACATCCTTCATTCCCATTATTTTTATGGAGTGCTGAACAGCAGCTTTCAGAATCAATTGGTTCACTCGGTATTTTTACACCAAATGAACAACGAGCAGTTGCTTTAGCGCAAGGTGATTGGAGTGTGTATTCACAGGATGATGAGTTTTTATCATCCATTATGAATGGTTTATTAACAGCACCGATGAAGCCAGGGATTTATACAGCACGCTCAAATAATGAAGAAAAGCGCTTCATCGTACAGCTTCATGCTCAAGAATGTGTCATTGAAAAAGGGACAAGTTATACGCTTGGAGAGCTTCCAGACGATGGGAAGGAAGAGATATCAAAAACTTCGTTCGTACCTTGGCTCATCCTCATTATTTTAGTATTACTTGTTTTAGAGTGGGAGGTGCAACGACGTCGTGGATTTACGAATTGATATGCCATTAGCATTGTTGCTTTTACTTCCATTGCTTATGTATTTTGGGTGGACCTATTGGCGTGAACGTCAGCAACTAAAAAAGAGTCATATCGCCGTACTAGGTATTCGTATTGTGGCGATATGCTGCTTGGTTTTTGCGCTTGCTGGGCCCTATATTTTATTACCTGTAAAGGAAGAACAAGTACTGTTTTTAGTTGACCGTTCTGCTTCAATGAATGGAACAGATGATGAGATGGCTCAGTTTATAGAGGAAAGTTTGCAGTCGAAAAAAGATGAACAGCTAGCTGGGATCTATTCTTTTTCATCGACATTACAAACGGAAGCCATTTTATCGAATTCTTTAAAGGAAGTGCCGAAATTTACAGCTATAAAGGAGACAGATCAAACAAATATTGAACAAAGCCTGCAGCTCGCTTCAGGTATTGTTGATCCGAAAAAAGCAACACGACTTGTACTCTTAACTGATGGCAATGAAACCAAAGGAGATGCCTTAGAATTTGCATCAAAGTTTAAAGGGTCAAATATTAGTGTGGATGTAGTGCCATTTAACCAACCTGTTACTAACGATGTATCACTGAAAAGCTTTGTAACCCCACAAGTTGCCTATGTAGGTGAACAGCAGCAGTTAGTCACAGAAATTAATGCAACTGCGGCGGGGCAAGGTGAGCTATTATTATACGAAAATGATGAGCTTATTCATCGTGAGGCAGTGGAACTTGCTGAAGGTTCCAACGTATTTACGTATAAACATGCAGCAAAAGCAGAAGGGCTTGTAAAATATGAGGCACTCGTGCAGGTTGGACAGGACGCCATTTTTGAAAATAATAAATTAACAAGCGTCACGATGGTGCAAAGTGAACCACATTTATTAATTGTTAATGGCTATGACAAAGCATCACCAATTGCTGCAGCACTTGGCAGCCAATCAATTTCCTACGATGTTGTAGATGCTAAAAGTTTGCCAAATGAGCTTTCTAGTTATTTACAATACAATGCCATCATTTTTGATAATGTGCCAGGGCATTTAGTAGGCGAGGCAAAAATGAATGTCATTGAACAGGCAGTAAAAAACTTTGGTGTCGGCTTTACAATGGTCGGTGGTGAAAATAGCTTTGGCTTAGGTGGCTATTTTAAAACGCCAATCGAAACTTTACTACCTGTTGAAATGGAGATTAAAGGTAAGGAGCAATTACCATCATTAGGATTGGTGATTGTACTAGACCGCTCTGGAAGTATGTCTGGAGCAAAACTAGAGCTCGCTAAGGAAGCGGCCGCTCGTTCAGTCGAAATGCTACGAGATGAGGATACGCTAGGGTTTATTACCTTTGATGACCGACCTTGGGAAATAATTGAGACAGGACCACTAGGCAAAAAGGAAGAAGCTGTGGACACGATTTTATCTGTTACGCCAGGTGGTGGCACCGAAATATATGGATCACTAGCTAAAGCCTATGAAAATCTAGCTGATTTAAAGCTACAGCGTAAGCATATTATTCTATTAACTGATGGTCAGTCACAGTCAGGGAATTATGAGGATTTAATTGCACAGGGTAAAGAGAAAGGTATTACACTATCGACGGTAGCAATTGGTCAGGATGCAGATGCTAATTTACTGGAAGCACTTAGCGAGATGGGAAGTGGACGTTTCTACGATGTTGTTGATGAGCAGACGATCCCTTCTATTTTATCTCGTGAAACGGCCATGATTTCACGCACATATATTGAGGATAACCCATTCTATCCAACTATATTTAATGCATCTGGATGGAATACGTTATTTACGAATGGTGTACCTCAAATGAATGCTTATATTGGTACGACAGCCAAGCAGGGAGCTACTGTTATTGCGGAAAGCGAGAAAGAAGATCCGGTGTTAGCACAATGGCAATATGGTCTTGGCAAAACATTCGCCTTTACTTCTGATTCAACAGGAAAATGGACAGGAGACTGGGCAAGATGGCAGAATTGGGGCACATTTTGGCAAACGCTTATTTCGCAAATGCTACCAAGCTATAACGATGTTGCTTATGATGTACGTCTAGAGTCAGACGGATCATTTGTCATCACTGACCCAACAAATGAAGCGGCATTTTTAGATATCGTTGCTGTCAATGAGGCGGGCGAAGAACTTGAAACACAGCTGGAAACAATTTCAGCATCACAAGTTCGAGCAGTCGTACAAGCAGAACCGGGACTAATCTTCTTCCGCATTGCCGATGAAAAACAGACGATTTACCAGGCAGGCTTAAGTGTACCTTACAGTGCTGAGTATGAATTACGTCCAGTGAATGATCAGCTAGTGAAAGAGCTAACAAAGCAAACAGGCGGCTCCGTTTTGAAAGAGCCGAACGAAGTATTCCGCGAATTTACTAATGAAGGTGCGGAACGCCAAAATATTGCAACATGGCTTTTATTAGCAGGTATGCTATTGTTCTTCATCGATATTACCATTCGACGCTTTGGTTGGGGCTTCCTAACAAGGCCGAAGAAAAAAGAACAACTTGTAGAGGAAAAACCAATACAAGCAGAGGACACAAATGTTGCCCAGCTATTAAAGGGCATGAAAAAAAGGCCTTAGAAATTTAAAACGATGGTTCATTGCTTTATAGCATGAGCCATCGTTTTTTTGTCATTGGGCCATTATCAAGAGTTGGGGATGATATTTGTTAGGAGTGGAGACTGGGGGATTCCTTGGGGTATATGTGATTTGACCATCTGACCAATGAAGCGTATGCGAAACGGCGATCCACCCCACGCTATTATGATGGGCTAATTTTAGATTGCTACTTTCGTGAAATTAGAGATTTTTTGTGGTAATCAAAATTTACCTTGTAAATAATATACACAAATGTAATAATAGATGATAGTAATGAAATATTACTATCATTTTAAAGTATTATATATTTGGGGGATCAAACATGACCAATATAATGAATTCTTTTGGTTTTCTAAGTTTTAAACTAGCAGAGGCTTTAGAAGAAAATCTCGAGAAATATATTAGCGAAAAATTTCAAATGAAATCCAGAGAAGTCGGGATCATGATGTCTGTAAAAGAAAAAAAGCTTAGCCAAATTCAAATAGGGCAGATTTTAAAGTTGGATAAAAATAGTGTCCGCTTTTTTATCGATAGTCTAGAAGAAAGAAAATATGTTTACAGGGAGAAAAATCAAGAAAATAGAAGAGAAAATTTAATATGCCTTACGGAACAGGGTGAAAATTTGGCAGAAGAATTGTTGAAGACCCTTGCGATTTCTGAGAATGAAGTTTTAAATGTACTTTCATTAGAAGAAAAAGAGCAATTGAAAGGCATATTGACAAAAGTATATGAAAATCGTGCACAGGAAAAATAAAATCATTAACGATGATGCCAAAATAAAAGGAGATGAAAGCTATGTCTCAATATCCTACGATTGAAAGAGACCCTAAATATTGGATTGGCGTGGTATCTCTCAATCATGTGCAAAAAGGGGTTGAGGGAGGATTCGGCCAGTTATGCCACGGTAAAGAAAGACCTTTGAAACGAATGCAAAAAGGAGATTGGATCATTTATTATTCTCCTAAAAAAAGTCTAGATGGTAACGAGCCTGTAAGAGCATTTACCGCAATTGGAAGAATAAAAGACGAGCGAATATACGAGTTCCAAATGGCAGAAAATTTTATTCCTTTTAGAAGAGATATAGACTTTTATAAAGAGGCAAAGGCTGTACCGATAAAAAGGATCTTAGATTATTTAGAATTTGTAGAAGATAAATCGAAATATGGTTATAAATTCAGATTTGGTCATTTTGAAATAAGCAAAAAAGACTTTTTACTAATTGCTCATGAAATGGGATTACCGTTGAAGTATGGATGAATTTAGTTGGATAAAAAACGTTACTTTCTTAATGAATTGCCATTAAGAAGTAACGTTTTTATATTGCAACCAATCATTATTTAAGCAGAGTGTTAAGGTTAGTTACAAATACTGTTTTACGCAAATTGCTAGCAATGACAATGCCTAAGACAGCACCAATAGTACTTGAAGTTAAAAAGGCTGGCATGAAAAATAAAGCAGCAACGGATGTCCCCATTAATAAGTGTGCGTAAGGTACTGCAATGAGTGAGGCAATAATACCTGTCCCGAATATTTCACCGACACCTGCTAGCCACTGCTTGCCGCTATATTTATAGGCTAGAGCTGCACATAAAGCACCAATGACACTGCCGGGTATAGCTAATAATGAGCCTGTGCCTGTTAAAATACGAATAATAGCTGTGACAAATGCGACCATAACAGTAGGCACTGGGCCAAGAATAATAGCGCCAATAACATTAATGGCATGCTGTACAGGGTAGGCACGTGCAATTCCCGTTGGTATTGAAACGAAGGTAGAACCTGCTACAGCAATTGCTACTAATAAGGCCATGATTGTTAGTTTTCGAATTGACATAATTTCCACTCCTTTAAAATATGAATTTAATCGTTAATAACGGTAAATTTGGTGTTCCGCCGGTAAACTAGTGAGATCCGCCGCTAAAACTGTGGAAAGCGCCGGTAAATCAGAGAATTCCGCCGCTAAAAGCGTGAGAAGCGCCGGTAAACCAGGAAGTTTCGCCGCTAAAAGTGAGAAAAGCGCCGGTAAATCAGGGAGTTCCGCCGCTAAAAGCGAGAAAAGCGCCGGTAAACTAGTGAATTCCGCCGGTAAAGCAGAGAAAAGCGCCGGTAAATCAGAGAATTCCGCCGCTAAAACTGTGAGAAGCGCCGGTAAATCAGAGAATTCCGCCGCTAAAAGCGTGAGAAGCGCCGGTAAATCAGAGAATTCCGCCACTAAAACTGTGAAAAGCGCCGGTAAACAAAAAAATTCCACCGCTACAGCGTAAAAAAGCCGACAACAATATAAAACCTAAAAAGGCCGCTTCCTAAAAAACATAGGAAGCGGCCTTGCATTTACATAGTAAAAAGCAAGTGTCGCCACTTCCCTCCGCTAGTGTGAACTAGATCAGGTTCAAAGGGTCCGTATATGACAATATACGTCTCAGCCTTTTAAAGACTCCCCTAGTGGTAATAATGGGTTTAACTCTTTAATTTTCTAATAATAATGTAGTAAAGACAGCCTGTTTTCCTTGATATACAAGGAGTTTTAACAGGGGAAATTAATCATAGTTACTTAACATTTTAGCACACTTGAAAGAACGGAGCTAGAACTCCTACATACTCAATGGATGGTCTAAAAGTGTCACGCTCAAAAAATAGAGAGACATCTTTCAAGTGAAGAACTGAGTTGAAGCGCAATCAAAAGTTCAGTATGTACGGAGCTTACAGAGTACGACGACCAACTTATGAAGAGATTTGTAGGGGTTTTATCATATGATGAATAATCTGTCGCCTTTTTATGTATTAAGTCTTTCCGTTTCGTGTGCATTATCACTATACAGTATTGTTGGAGGAAATGTGTAGATATATAATGAGATATGCACCGCGATACTAACTAAAGGAAAACCAAAACCATGAATACTAAACAAACCAATACGAATCGTTTAAAATTCATGCCTTTTCAGATGACGAGGGATATTTTAAGGGTGTGGAAGTATGCGTACCGTCCTTTTCTTTTATTTGAATTGGTATACAAACTGCTAACGATAAGTGTATTTATCCCGTTATTATCCATAATTTTTAACAAATTACTGGCTGTTGGGGGCTTCGAAGCGGCCGCGAATCATGACCTTCTGCGCTTCTTGTTCAGCAAATATGGCCTACTTAGTGTACTGGTAATGGTGCCAATTGCCATAATGCTCATATACACAGAGTTTACTGTGCTCTTCTATATTGCCTATTATGGGATTCAAGAGAAGCGCGCACGAATCCGCCCCGTATTGTTCAAGGCAATCTCTAGCTTACCAGGTTTATGGCGCGTCGGGGTTTTCGGACTTGCTCTCTATTTATTGCTCCTGTTCCCGCTACTTGATGTCAACATCAGCGGAACACTATTGCCGAATATGACGGTTCCGAACTTTATTACGGGCGAGCTGATGAAGACAACCTTCGGAACGATCGTTCTTGTTATCGTTGGACTGCTTATCCTGGCATTGAACTTAATCTGTATCTATGCTCTGCCGATTATGGTATTGGAAGGCAAGTATCAATTCTGGAACGCCGTTCGCGAGAGCAAGCAATTGTTCTGGCGTAGTAAGTGGTCATTAGTTAGAGCTGTGTTTGAATGGGCATTAATCTTCCTGTTGCTGTTCATTCTACTTATCTGTCTAATCAGCTTAATCGTGTTTCTCCTTCCTAGTGGAGATGGCGATTCCAGATTAATGATTACCATTGGCATCACGCTGAGCTTTGGTTTGTATATCGCAACACCGATTATGACTCCAATGTTCATTACTATTATCACCCTGCTATATGTACGCTATCAAGGCCATGACCGTGTGAATATTGATACCGATGGAGTCGATGCTTCTGTCTGGAAAGGACGCGATATGCAGCGTTCGCTCATGCGACGTTATCGTGCAGCGCTGACTGCGTTCGGAATGCTCATTCTTATTGTTATAGGCTGGGGAGCAACTACCCTGTTGACTGATTGGGGGGAAGCCAATGAGGAGTTTATCATTATGGCTCATCGGGGCGACATTACTTCAGGCATAGAGAATACAATGGGTGCCTTCGAAGGCGCTATTCGGACAGGTGCCGATTATATCGAGCTCGATATTCTACAGACGAAAGATGGCAAGCTTGCGGTCATCCATGATGAGAATTTGAAACGACTGTCCGGCAGAGATGTGAATGTTTTTGATCTTTCCCTCGCCCAGCTTCAACAAATATCGCTGCAAGTAGGCAAGTTCCAAGATAATGTGCCATCTCTTGATGAGGTGTTGGAGCGTACGAAAGGTAAAATCAAACTTAATGTGGAGCTCAAAACACATGGACATGAGAAGGACTTTGTCCCTGTCTTAGTCGATACGATTCGTAGACATAAGGCAGAACAACAGGTCATTTTCCAGAGCTTAGATTATGAGCTCGTAAAGGAAGTAAAGAAGGCTGCACCGGATTTAACAGTCGGGTATGTCATATTCGCTACATTCACTTCGCTCAATCAGTTCGAAGCAGATTTCTTCGTCGTCGAAGAGTCTTTTGCCAGTCCTCGATTGATTAGTTCAGCGAAAATGATCGGTAAGCCGATTTATGTTTGGACTGTGAATGATGTGAACAGCGTTGAACACTTCTATACGTTAGGTGTGGATGGCATCATAACGGACATTGTCAGTGACGCAAAGGAGACCGTTCAAATGCTACATAAAGAATAGAGTCGGAAATGAAAATATCATCTGCTCCTTTTTGAATAAAGCACGAACACCCGGTATTTAGCGCGAGGCCTAAATACCGGGTGTTTTGCGTTATCTATAGTTGTACATCATGACCCTCAGCCTGCAACTTTTGCTATTTCTTGTGTATATAAATCCCAATGACCGAAAGATGTTATCATACGTATTTGTTGCAAGACTATCATATCCACACTCTACACGATAGAATGTTCCGGTAGATGACATTTGATAAAGTTGGTGAATTCTTAAAAAACCTTTCTCATACGGCAAGCGAATATAATTTTCCCATATATATTGTTCAACGAGTTATTTAATGGTTGGGGTCATACTACCAAAAATAGTCAATGAATTTTCAACCTATTCTGTATCAGGATGCAAAAGGTGTGGTGCTTTTTTCATTGTCCAAATAAGGGCAAGGAAGAAGCAAGCCATTAAAATAATAGACCCGAAAATATAAGGGCTGTTCATATTCCAATCAAATAATATACCTGCTAAAGCTGGACCAATCATATTACCAAGACTCATATATGCATTGTTCAGACCAGCTGCAAAGCCTTGCTCATTCTCAGCAAGCTTCGAAATCAATGTGTTGACAGCTGGGCGAATCAATGTCGTAGCAGTAGAGAAGATTGTCGCTACAACTAAAATAAGTGCAAAGCCAGACACAAATAATATTAAGAAAATCGATACGGATGCAATAAATAAATTAACTAACACTACTTTCATTTCGCCGAAGCGCTTAAAGAGTGGCGTAATCACAAACATTTGGACAACAACACCAAATGCTCCACCAACAACTAAGATAATAGCGATATCTGTAGGTGTGTAATTAAATTTGTCTGTAACAAATAATGATAATGTTGTTTGGAAGTTAGCAATCCCAAATGAGAATACCATCATAATAATGAGCATTACAAAGTAAGGCATATGTACTGAACGTACCATTTGCTTCGCAAGGTTGTCTTGCTTCTTTGCTTTTTGCGCTTTATTTGGTTTTGTAGCAGGTAATAAAAAGAACGATAAAATAGCTGCTAAGATAGCTGCACATCCAGCAGTATAGAATGGGAAGTGTAAACTAACTTTTGATAGGAATCCACCAATGCCTGGTCCAATCATAAAACCAAAAGACATTGCTGCCCCAAGCATACCCATCCCTTTACCTCGTTCTTCATAAGTTGTAATGTCTGCCACAAAAGCCATGATAGGAGGTGCAACAAACGCAGATCCAAGGCCACCTAAAAAGCGTGCCAAGAAGAGCATCCACACATCAGTAGAAAGCCCGAAACCAATTTGTGCAAGTCCTGTAACGATAAGACCGAAAATAATAAGATTTTTTCGACCATATTGATCCGAAAGATTCCCAGCAATTGGAGAAAATACGAATTGCGCTAAGGCGAAAGTTGCAATCAACATTCCAAGGATTTGTCCTGCAGCACCAAATAGTTTTAAATACTCAGGCATGACAGGAATAATAATTCCAATACTCCCCATTGCTATAAACATATTAAACATTAAAATATACAAAGCCGCCTTATTAGACTTCTGCTGGGTCATCGAATACCCCCTTCTTTATTCAAATATATTACAGTCTACCATAAGGCTTGTACCATTGCTATTGACTAGAAGTCTGAAATAAGAGTTCAGATGACCTTCCGGCAAAACGAGGGGTTGATTTCCGTTCCGACTGGGCGCTTTGTTGCTGACGCTACGTTTGCACTACGCTTTCGCACAGAAAACATCCGCTACGCTGCAGGGTCTCATCTGTGACGCTAATCCCCAAGGAGTCGCCCAGTCTCCACTCCAATCAACCTCTTCACAAGAATGTATCTTCTTACAAATCACTCTAATTTATAGTAATAAGGTGATGTTATCCTAGCCTCTTTTTTTGTTTAGCTAATGGTAGACTTCTATGATGAAACTTGGTGCCGTATTTGTTTTAATAATTAGAATCCCACGCCTGACAGTAAAATAAAAAATATAACATCAAAAAACGCAAGAAATCAACTTTTCAAAAATTGATTTCTTGCGCTTCGAGGTTATCGAATACTCATTTTAAATTCTAAAAACAGCTCATTGTATTTGCCTAAATAATCAGGGCCTAGGTTTTTATAAACTTCTAATTTTTTGCGCTGTTCTTCAGTGGGATAGAAGCGCTCATCAGATACAACTGCCTTATCCATTAATTTCATTGCTGCAATATTTGGAGTAGAGTACCCTACGAAATCAGCATTTTTAGCACCTGATTCTGCTTTCAGCATAAAATTAATGAAGGCATGGGCACCATCTATATTTTTTGAAGTTTTCGGAATGACCATATTATCAAACCATAAGTTCGAGCCTTCCTTTGGTACAGCAAAGTCTAGCTCCTCATTTTCTGATAACATGTCAGCTGCTTGCCCAGACCAAGTGAGTGCCACAGCTGCTTCATTATTAATCATCAGCGGCGTAATTTCATCCCCGAGAATAGCTTTGACATTTGGTGCCAATGTAATTAGTTTATCAGTAGCTTCACGTAGCTCATGGTCATTTAAAGAGTTCAGTGAGTAGCCAAGATTGTTTAAGCCCATACCGATTACCTCACGTGCCCCGTCTACTAAAAAGACTTTACGTTTTAATGAAGGGTCCCATAAGTCCTCCCAAGAGGAGAAGTCTAAATCTCCAACGAGCTTTGGATTATAGACAATGCCGACTGTTCCCCAGAAATATGGAACAGAATATTTATTGTTCTCATCAAATGGTAAATCTAAAAAATAAGGATCGATATTTTTTAAGTTAGGGATTTTTGTTTTATCTAAAGGAATAAGTAAGTTTTCTTCCTTCATTTTTTCAATCATATATTCAGAAGGTATGGCAATATCGTAAGCTGTACCACCTTGTTTAATTTTTGTCATCATCGCTTCATTGGAATCAAACGTCTCGTATATGACATGAATGCCTGTTTCTTTTTCAAATTGCTTCAGCAAATCAGGATCGATATATTCTCCCCAGTTAAAAATCGTTAACGTATTTTTTCCACTTTTCCCACCACTAGCACTCAAAGCATCAGCAGCATAGAACAAAAGGGCGGAAACGACAAGTATAGCGATGGTAGCTTGAATTAATTGCTTCATTGTTGTCCCTCCGTTCTTTTACTAACGCGGCTTGTGATGAAATAATAGCCAATTACGACGATAACCGTAACAAGGAATACTAAACCAGAAATTGCATTAACTGTTAAGGAAATACCGGCACGTGCCATAGAGTAAATTTCAACAGATAATGTACTGAAGCCATTACCTGTCACGAAAAACGTTACCGCGAAATCATCTAGAGAATACGTTAAGGCAAGAAAGAACCCTGCAAAAATACCGGGCTGAATATACGGTAAAATAACACGCATCATCACATCTTTTTTCGTAGCTCCTAAATCTAATGCAGCGTCGATTAATGATTTATTCATTTCTAACAGTTTCGGTAAGACCATCAGTACAACAATTGGGACACTGAATGCTACATGTGCTAATAACACAGAAGCAAAACCTAGTTTAACGCCAATCATCGTAAATAAAATTAAAAAGCTTGCACCAATAATAACGTCTGGGCTAACAATTAACACATTGTTTAAAGAAAGTAGTGTATTGCGCATTTTTGAATTTTTAACAGTGACAATGCCAATGGCTCCTAGCGTTCCGATGATTGTAGAAATCAATGCCGAAAGTAATGCTACGATAACTGTGTTAATTAGAATAACGAGTAGACGTGAATCCTCAAAGACAGCTTTATAATGTTCTAACGTGAAGGACTCAAAATTATTCATTGATCCGCCACTATTGAACGAATAAAAGATTAAATAGAAGATAGGTGCATACAAGACGATAAAAACTATCGCTAAATACACTCTTGCTGATGCAGAAAGTTTTTTCATCGTACGCGACCTCCTTTATCCTTTTTTTGTCCTGTAATTAACATAACGATCACCATGAATAAAATTAAGAAAACGGCAATTGTTGAACCCATTCCCCAGTTTTGAGTTACAAGGAATTGCTGTTCAATAGCTGTACCAAGCGTAATGACACGGTTCCCTGCAATTAAACGAGTAATCATGAAGAGTGATAATGCAGGGATAAAGACAACTTGAATACCTGATTTAACACCGTCCATTGTTAGAGGTAACACAACGCGACGGAATGTAGTAAAGGCAGATGCTCCTAAATCACGTGCAGCGTAAACAAGAGTCGGATTTAAACGATCCAATGAGTTGAAAATCGGTAAAATCATAAATGGAATAAAAATATAAACGGATACGAATACAAAGCTAATATCAGTAAATAGCATTTGCTTCGGATCAAAGCCAAACACTTCGATAAATGCATTGATCGGGCCGTACAAGCCGAAAATCCCGATAAAAGCATATGTCTTTAACAAAAGATTAATCCAAGAAGGAATAATTATTAGTAAAAGCCAAAGCTGCTTATGTTTCGTTTTAGTTAAAAAATAAGCTGTTGGATACGAAATAAGTAACGTAAAGAACGTAATTAAAAACGCATACCAGAATGAACTTAATGTCATTTTTAGATACACAGAAGAAAAGAACGCTTTATAGTTATCGAGCGTGAAATTGCCATGTATATCTAGTAGGGAATAGTAAACAACAAGTGCAATTGGCGCGATAACAAACAATGCAATCCATAAAACATATGGAAATAAAGCTGATTTAGATGTCTTAGTTTGCATCTTCGTCTTCTCCATATGCTTCTAAACGTTTATCGAACTCTTCTTCTGTCTCATTTAAACGCATTACATGAATGGCTTCTGGATCAAAGTCTAAGCCAATTTCTGTCCCTACTTCAGCTTTTTTCAATGAATGTACGAGCCATTCATTTCCATCTTTGTCATACGTGGATAATTCATAATGCACCCCACGGAACAATTGAGTATCAACTTTCACGACAAGTTTACCTTTATCGATTGTTGTCATTTCCAAATCCTCTGGGCGAATGACAATATCGATTTTTTCATTTGGCTTCATTCCTTGGTCGACACATTCAAAAACTTTACCGGCAAATTCTACTTTGAAATCTTCAATCATTACGCCAGGAACAATATTTGATTCACCAATAAAATCAGCAACGAAGCGGTTAATCGGTTCATCATAAATATCTACGGGTGTACCTGATTGTTGAATTTCACCTTCACTTAAGACAAATATTTCATCACTCATAGCAAGTGCTTCTTCCTGATCGTGTGTGACGAAGACGAATGTTTTCCCAAGTCGTTGTTGTAATTCTCGTAGTTCATACTGCATTTCAGTACGTAGTTTTAAATCTAATGCAGAAAGAGGCTCATCTAGTAAAATCACTTCAGGATCATTCACAATCGCACGAGCAATTGCAACACGTTGACGTTGACCACCAGACATCTCTGAAATTTCACGATTGCCGTAGCCTGCTAGGTTTACGAATTTTAGTGCCTCGGTAACACGATCTTTAATTTCATTTTCAGGAAGTTTTTTAATGCGAAGTCCAAATGCTACATTTTCAAAAACATTCAAATGAGGAAATAGCGCATAATCCTGAAAAACAGTGTTTACTTGGCGTTCATTTGCTGGCACTGAGTTGATTTTTTTATCGTGAAAATAGATTTCTCCTGTCGTCGGTTCTGTGAAACCAGCAATAATACGTAAAATCGTTGTTTTACCACAACCAGAAGGACCTAGTAGTGTATAGAACTTCCCTTTTTCTAGCTCCAAGTTAATGTTTTTTAAGACGACCGTGCCGTCATTAAAGGACTTTGAAACATTTTCAAAGCGGATAATTGAATTCGTTGTCATAGATGCGCCTCCTTAAGCTATAAATATGAATCCGTTGCGACGAGTAAAATTTTTGTTTCCGCAGCATGTGCGTTAAAAATTTGATGATGATCTGTCGCATCAAAATAGAGAGCATTGCCTTCACTTGCTATATACTGTTCATCTCCTAAAACGAGACGAATACGCCCTTTGACAATATAAATAAATGTTTCCGAGAGCGAGGGTTCAAAATGTTTGAACTCGCCATCAGCAGCAAGTGTCAAGAATATTGGCTCCATCTCTTTTTCATTAGATGTAGGAATAAGCCATTGGATTTCATATTTTTTTTCTTCGTCTGTATATGTGGATTGATCTTCTTCTGTATATACAACCTTTTGTTCAGGTACTTCATCATCGAAAAATTCTTTTGGTGTTGACCCTAAAACTTCTAATATTGAAAATAGCGTTTCAATGGAAGGGGAATTAAGATCACGCTCTAATTGTGAAATATACCCCTTACTTAAATCTGTACGTTCTCCAAGTTCCTCTTGGGTAAGACCTTTTTTTAAACGAAGCCCTTTGATTTTTGCTCCTATTTGCATCTTTTCCCTCCTAGAAGAAGTTTAGCAATCATAAACTTTTGAAATATGAAGTTTACTTTAACGAAACTTTTAGTTTACTAAAACCATTACAATTATACATAATAATAAAGAATTTGCAATCGTTTTTTATGAAAAAAAAGTAGATAAAATTTTTAGAAATTATACATAAATGACGCGTGTAAAAAATGGCTCATCATCAAAAGTTTTGGAGGACATTTTCCGTGTATATAGGTCGATGATTCGTTCCAGTTGGGCGACAACTTGGAGATTAGCGTCATGGATGAGACTTTGGAGCGAGCAAGTAGAGGAACGAAAGCTAAAAGTATCACGTCTTGTGATAACGCCTTCGTGACTAACGTCGTTTTGGCCCAAGCGGCTCATTGGACCCTCTAGGAAGCTTGCTCTGCGCGAAAGCGAAGCGACAGCAACAAATGTTTTAACTGTGCGAAAGCGAAGCGACAGCAACAAATGTTTTAACTGTGCGATGTAGCTTTATAAAAAAGTTTGATCATTTATTATAAAGATTGATAATTTGTAATAAAGTTTGATTAAAAAAATCTCACCTCTATAGATTTTTAGAGGTGAGGTTTTATGATTGGAAATTTGTGATAATATCACTTTGAGATTGTGAAGAAATGTACTGTGCGAAACGTTTCCTTATAAGTGCCAAAGCACGAAATAGGAGGATTGCTGAAAGGCAAGTGTCGACAGGGGGAAAAGCTGGCGATAATTTCAAAGGCTTACCTATCTGTATGAAGAAGAAAATGTAATTTATATTAATTATCTCAGTCAAATCAAGTGGGAGATGTTAAGTTGATGTTTAATTTATGGTATAATTATAAGTATTAACCATTTGGGTAGGAGAAGTTATGAGGATTTATAAATTAGCTTGTATATGTACTTTTATTATACTCTTATCAGGGTGTAATGCATTTTCATCTCAAACAGAAGAACCATCTTCAAAAGAAGCGTCACAAGAAGCGTTAGAAGTTGTAAAAAAAGAACCTGTTATCTTAGATGTCACAGAGATGGAGAAATATCAAGGAGGAGGTTTTCATCCTCTTGAGATTGATGAAGAAATAGCGTCTCCAATAGGTGAAAGTAAATCTTATTTTACTTATTCTGGTGATATGCCATTTAAAATATCCTTATTAAATACCGGTACTGAAAGCTTTTTATTCAAAATTCGAAATATAGATAAAGAAACACTTGTAACAAGTGGTGTTTTAGACAGTAAAGAAAGTTTTGAAAAGGTGTTTGACGGATTCCCCGAAGGCGCTTATGTCATATCTTACGTTGTAGAAGAGGAAGAGTCGCCTATAGATATTAAACTGAAGGTCAAGGTAGAGTTACTTCCCTACACAACTAGATAATATGCGTATTTATACTATCTTTATAAAAGGCGGGGTTGTGCTTTCTTTTTTCATGGAGTGTTCAACGAACGTAGTCAATTCGTTTAAGAAATGGCTAAATGCCCATTGAAACCATATAGGTTTAATTGTTTGGTGGGCTATGTTTTTAATCAAAAATACTAAAAAGGAAGTAAGTTTCTTATTAAGCTCCCGTGAAAGAACGTAATCATCTTTCATTTTCTGTGGTGTAGCGCTTGTTTTTGCGCTACATGGATGGCTAACGGGTGCTTTAGTCAAGTGGAGCAAAGTCTTTTAAGACATTGCTCCTTTTACATTTAAAAGTACTTCTGATAATACTCTTTCCTTAGCCTCCCGCTTAATTGAGCGTAGATCCTAGTTGTTTCGCTTTTCTCGTGTCCCATAAGACTTTGTATGACTTCTATGGGAGCTCCATTGTTCAACAAATGAGTTGCATAGCTGTGTCTATTTTGAGAATGGTGCCTCTAGTAGAATCCGATTCTCAATCAGGTTTTTCAAGCTGATAAGGGACTTGGACGGTCCGAACTTTATAATAGAATCTTGAAATTGACCAATATCCTCTATGGAAGCAGTCTGAATCTTGATCATATAATTGTATTCACCACTAATTCGAAACATATCAGTTACAACGGGATTTCGTTCGCAAAAATCCACCAGTGCTTGACATTGCTCTGTTTTAATAAGAAAGAATGCCGTGGTCCCTCGGCCAAGCGCCTGATGGCGAAAGGTTGCCGTATAACCCGAGATGATGTCTTTTTCCTCAAGCCTTTTTATTCGTTCCCTTACCGAGGGCTGGGACATGGACACATCTTTACTTATTTGTGAAATGGAAATACGTGCATTCTGCTGAAGAAGACGCATGATGTGGTAATCAGTTTCATCCATCCAATGTTCCATATATAATTCCTCCAAATGCATTTTCAAAAATGAATAAAATTAATCGATTTTCGTTATTTTTGGAAAGCGTAATGCGATAACTTCCTTTTTTATTGTATGTATTTCCTTGCAACACTATTCTATACTAAATTCATCAGAAAGGGGAAATGATATTTGAATATCAAAGGTCTTGCTCATATTGCAATTCAGGCAAAAGATTATCCGGCAACAATCCGGTTTTACATTGAAGCATTGGGATTTAAGCGTGGACATCATTGGAGCCTTCCTTCGTTTCATATCAAGGAAGCTTCGATGCTGATCTCTCCCGATGGCCGAACATGTCTCGAGGTTTTTGATGACGATGCTGTCATTCCAGCACAAGGGAAGAAAGCGCGGTCGGAAGAGGAAGTTGCTTACGGAGCTATGCTTCACCTAGCGTTTTATGTGGAAGATGTCGACAAAGCGTTTCAAACGGCACTTGCTCATGGGGCAAAACCTTATGTGGAAGCAGACAATCTAACTCTCGGAGAGCCTCCTCTTATTATCAGAAACGCTCTAATCCACAGTCCTAATGGAGAGGTTATCGAATTTATTCAGGATGTGGATTTTGATATAGAGTCCCATAGTTCAGTGCAGTAGTTCAATAAGGTAGTGGCATTCTAAGACTTTTTCCTATCCTAGATTGCCACTTAAAGATCATTTAGTTGCATAGGCAGCCCTTTTTTCCTTTATTGAACTCCCATGAAAGAACGTAATCATCTTTCATTTTCTGTGATGTAGCGCTGGTTTTTGCGCTACATGGATGGCTAACAGGTGCAAAGTATATTGCTAGTTTTACGAAGGTCCTTATGTAGTTTTATATCGTCTGTGTGAATGTACTTAAACTCCTGTGAAAGAACTTAATCATCGTGGTGAAGTGCTTTTTTTACGCTTCATGGATGGCTAACGGGGAGCTTTAATTGAAGATTCGCATCCAGAAATAATCAATCTTTATTATCAAAATCAAACTAGATAAATAAAGAACCAACTGTTATGATCAAACTTTGTTTCAAAACAGTTGGTTTCTTTTTGTATAAAATCAGCGTTTGCAACTTACTTTTAATCGAACTTTATTCAAAAGCTACATGCGAAAGCGAAGCGTCAGCAACAACAAATGTTTTATCTGCGCGAAAGCAAAGCGTCAGCTACAAATGTTTTATCTGTGCGAAAGCGAAGCGACAGCAACAAAGCTCCAGTCGGAACGAAAATCAACCAAACGTAATGGTGGTGAGCTGAAATGTTGTTAATTCTAGAATAAAATTGTGAAAAATAGCTAATAAATATGCTGTAGTAGCCATTCCACTTGGGAAATTGACGAAAATTTGTCAGATAATTTAAATCATGTACTTCAGTGAGGCTTACTTGTTTGAAAAACTACGATTACTCTGTTATCGTAGAAGACGAGTTCGCTGGTGCGAATGGAATATATACACTACATATATAATCGGAGGGATTTATAATGGCAGAACGCATGGTAGGTAAACAAGCACCTGACTTTACAATGGAAGCGGTACTTGCAGACAAATCATTTGGTAAAGTATCATTAGAAGACATTAAAGCACAAGACAAATGGACAGTTCTTTTCTTCTATCCAATGGACTTCACTTTCGTATGTCCAACAGAAATCACTGCAATGAGCGATCGTTACGATGAGTTCGAAGACTTAGATGCAGAAGTAATCGGTGTTTCTACTGATACAATCCACACTCACTTAGCATGGATTAACACTGACCGCACTAAAAATGGTCTTGGTGAGTTAAAATACCCATTAGCAGCAGATACAAATCACCAAATTTCAAAAGAATATGGTGTATTAATTGAAGAAGAAGGTATCGCACTACGCGGCTTATTCATCATCAACCCAGAAGGCGAATTAAAATACCAAACTGTATTCGATAACAACATCGGCCGTGATGTAGATGAAACTTTACGTGTACTTCAAGCTTTACAAACTGGTGGTCTTTGCCCAGCAAACTGGCGCCCAGGTCAAGCAACTCTATAATTTAAATAGGGATGCTATGTCGGTTTTGAACAGAATTCAAGGACTGACGTAATTGATCATTCAACAAATAAAGAGTCCCCACAAACTTGCTGTGGGGATTTTTTTAAACTTGATATATATAAAGGAGAATGTTTTATGAAACTTCGTGAACAAATGCCTGAACTTGTAGGCGCAACGACTTGGTTAAATGGTGAAGTAACAAAAGCGGAATTAGTAGGCGAAAAACCTACGTTAATCCACTTCTGGTCGGTTAGTTGCCATTTATGTAAAGAGGCAATGCCAGATGTGAACAATTTCCGTGATCAATACAAAGATGAGTTAAACGTAATCGCAGTGCATATGCCACGCTCTGAGGAAGATACAAATTTAGAAACAATCAAATCGGTAGCAGCAGAGCATGACATCGTACAACCAATCTTTGTTGATAGCGAATTAAAGTTAACAGATGCATTTGAAAACCAATACGTACCAGCGTATTTTGTTTTCGATAAAGATGGTCAGCTTCGTCACATGCAAGCAGGTGGTAGCGGTATGAAAATGCTAGAAAAACGTGTGAATCGCGTTTTAGATGAAATGCGCAACGCAGAATAATAGCAGATTAAGAGGCGGGGAGAAATAATTCCCCGTCTTTTTTATGTGAAAATATAATTTCAGTTACCACAACGGTTGTGTTTTCACCTGAGCGTAGAAGAGTCGAGTGCAAAACGCTATGACCCGAGCGAAAAGGGGTGAAGCCGATCGATTCCAGACGCAATTATGCCGAGGATAATTGATAGATGTCTTTTAGGGACGAATAGTTGCTTGTTTTGACGATACATATAACAGAGAATGCGTTACAATAATGGTATAGTAGTTTTCGGAGGGATTTTTAATGATGAAAAAAGAGTTTGCTGTCATTGGACTTGGACGTTTCGGAGGTAGCATTGTTCGGGAACTAATGAGTCAAGGCGCACAAGTTATGGCGATAGACCATTCCTCAGAGCGGGTGGACGAATTTGCTTCTATTGCCACACAGGCTGTTATCGCAGATTCGACAGATGAATCGGTATTAAATTCATTAGGTATTCGTAATTTTGAGCATGTGATCGTAGCGATTGGTGAAGATATTCAGGCTAGTATTTTGACGACCATCATATTAAAAGAAATCGGTGTTCAACAGATTACTGTAAAGGCTCAGAATGACTACCATGAAAAAGTACTGCGCAAAATTGGTGCAGATTTTGTCGTTCATCCTGAGCGTGATATGGGAATACGTATTGCCAATAATATGCTGTCTAATACAGTGCTTGATTATTTAGAGCTTTCGGATGAACATTCCATTATGGAGATTAAGGCCAATGATACGATTGCAGGTTACTCCGTTATGGACTTAGATATTCGTGCAAAGTACGGCATTAATATTGTAGGCATTAAGCGTGGTTCAGATATAATCGTATCTCCACAGGCAAGTGATAAAATTTTGCTAGGAGATATTATGCTTGTCATTGGGGCGGATGTAGATATCAATCGCTTTGTCAAAAAAGTATTGAATGGGTACTAACAAATGAATAAACGCAGATGGAAATTAGTCATATTTGCTGTAATAATACTTATTGTCGCTTTTACTATGCAGTTTCGTGAAAAAAATGAGGAAGAGGCTATTTCTCGCATTTTAGATCACGCAGCAGAAATTGATGCAATTGAGCTTTTTAAAGGCGAGCAATCTTTATTTAAGTCAACAGGTAAGGATGCAACGATTTATAGTGAAAATAGTCCTCTGAGCCATGTTAAAAAACTAAGCAAAAAAGAAAGAGCTATTTTTGAAGAGAAGCCAGTCTATCATATCGTTTACGAAATTAAGGGTGAGCCGTTATATGAGGTGGATGTTTTAAAGGTAGCTATTAGCTCTGAGCTAAGTAAAGAATTACAACAGATGGTTTTTAATGTTGGAGATCAGCAATATTTAATATATTGGACAAAAAAGAAAAAAGCATTTGAGCAATCAACAAATACGCAACGCTTGCTTGAACAATATGGTAAATAAGAAAGGGTAGTGAAACAGCAACTAAGCTGTCTCACTACCCTTTCTTGCTATTAAAGAAACTAACCAAGGTTATAGTTTTCGTCTAGGCTAAAGCGTTACATTCTCGAGGTCGTTTCGATCCCTCGGGCAAAAGTGGTGGAGCGTTTACTTTGCTTCGGGCTCTCCAGTGCATGTCGGATGTAAACGAGCGCTTTAGCGCATTTGTTCCTAAGATACAATAGTAGTTTTACCTTGAAGTGCACGTTCTTGCATTTCTACGTCAAACTCTTTTTCTGATTTTGATATGACTACACAAGCTACACCGTTACCAATTAAGTTTGTTACGGCACGTGCCTCTGACATGAAGCGGTCAACACCAATTAGTAGCGCAATACCTTCTACTGGAATCATTGGGAAGGCAGCAAGTGTCGCTGCTAATGTGATAAACCCAGATCCTGTAACACCAGCTGCACCTTTAGATGTAATCATTAATATCCCAAGAAGTGTAATGATTTGAATCCATGTCAAGTCCATACCGTATGCTTGTGCAATGAATAATGCAGCCATTGATAGATAGATGGAAGTTCCATCAAGATTGAAAGAATAACCTGTTGGCACTACTAATCCAACTACTTGTTTGGAGCAACCGAAATTTTCTAATTTACGCATCATTGAAGGTAAAGCAGATTCAGATGATGATGTACCGATTACTAAGAAAATTTCCTCTTTAATATAAGCGATGAATTTGAAAATGTTAAAGCCGAAGTATTTTGCAATTGTGCCTAAAACAACGGCTACGAATAAGAACATTGTAATATATACTGCAGCCATTAATAGACCTAAGTTGCTTAACGATTTCAATCCAAAGTTACCAATTGTATAGGCCATTGCACCAAATGCACCGATTGGAGATATTTTCATGACCATACTTACGATTTTGAAGAAAATTTCTGCCACTTGTTCAAAAAATGTAATGACAGGTTTTGCAGGTGCACCAATAGAGGCAGCCGCTAAACCGAATAATATTGCAGAGAATAACACAGGAAGTAATTGTCCTGTTGCAAGTGCACCTACTACGTTTTCAGGAATAATGCTAGAGATGAAAGCTCCTAAGCCTTGCTCAGTCTCAGCAGCAGCAGATGTATATTTTGAAATGTCAGTTTCGGCAGCGCCTGATGTATCTAATCCAGTACCTGGGCTAACGATCATTGCAACAGCAATCCCGATTGCTAAGGCAATAGTAGAGACAATTTCGAAGTACAGCAACGCCTTACCTCCGATTTTCCCAACCTTTTTCATATCACCCATACTACCGATTCCAATTACAACTGTTAAGAAGATAATAGGAGCGATTAACATTTTAATTAACTTGATGAATAAATCCGCTAAAATTTTAAGGCTCGCACCAAACTCAGGGAAGAGTGCTCCGACAATAACCCCTAAAATGATCGCAGCTATAACCTGAACAGTCAAATTTTTCAGTAATTTCATTTTATGCTACCTCTTTTCTAAATTTTCTTTTTGATATCGTTTTCACTAGAATTATCATAGCGAATCCTTTATAAAAAAAGAGATTTAGAAAATAAGAAACATATCGTTCATTAAGTATATTTTCCAATAATTTAAAAGAAATGTAGTGTTCTCAACAATTCAATCTGTTATGGTACTCTAAAACCAATTGATTATTGTTATAATACAAAAATAATAAATGATAGAAAATTCCGTTTTATAGCACTTTTTTGTAATATTGTTCATTAAGTTCATCATTTTCTCTTACTTATGTCAACTAAAAGTGTTGTCAAAAGAATTTTTTGAAGATAATCTTAAAGGCATATCAATCATTAGTAGCGGTATGTATATTAGGCAAATGCAGATTGGAAAGGAAGGAATCTTTAAATGATGAAAATGCCCGTAAACGGCAAAATACTGTTAGTGACATTTTTAATCATTGCATTCTCCTTTTTACTTGGTGGCATTTTTGTACTTGGTAATCTATTAACCGAGCAAGAAAAGGATTTTGGTCAGCGTGCTATGCTCGTTGCGCGGACTGTATCGAATGTGCCAGAGATAAGTATGCATTTAAAAAATGACAATATTAAAGAAGCGGCGAAAAATGTCAATAAAATTGTAGATGGTATTCGTGTTGTTAATAAAGCAGAGTATATTGTTGTGATGAATATGGATCGCATTAAACTATCACACCCAGTCCGTAAAGAAATAGGGAAACGTAGTGAATCACAGGATTTAAATGCTGCCTTTAGTGAGCATTACTATGTATCGAAGGCGCAAGGGGAAGCCGGTGTAATGATTCGAGCTTTTGTTCCTATCATTGATGATAAAAAAGAACAAGTTGGCATAGTTGTTGTAGGATATTCACTGCCAACCTTTAGAGATATATTGCAAAATTATGAGCATGACATCTTTATTACTATTCTCATATCACTTGTTTTTAGTATTTGGGGGGCATACACACTTGGGCGACATATTAAAAAGCAAATGTTTGGGCTCGAACCTCATGAGATTGCAAAGATGTATGTGGAACGAACAGAAACGTTCAATGCTATGCATGAAGGCATTATAGCGGTTGATAAGGAAATGAATATTACAATTTTTAATGAAAAAGCAGCAGATATATTAGGCGTTACTAGAAAGATAGAGGATTGTATCGGTGAAAAGATTTACGATGTTTTGCCGGATACGCGATTGCCTGAAATTGTTGAAACGGCAACCCCTGTATATGATCAAGAGTTATACATCAATCATCATAGTATTTTGAGTAATCGAGTTCCGATTATTGTAAATGGTGAGTTAGTCGGTGCAGTTGCCATGTTTAAAGATTTAACAGCGGTGAAAAAGCTTGCGGAAGAGGTAACAGGTGTTAAAGCTTTTGTTCAAGCACTGCGTGTACAAACGCATGAGCATAAAAATAAACTTCATACGATTGCGGGGCTTCTACAGTTGGGACATACAAAGCAAGCTCTTGAATATGTTACAGCTACTACCGAAAATGAAGCCTCTTTAACGAAGTTTTTGAATGAACGCTTTCATAATGAAAATATTTCAGGATTATTGCTAAGTAAAGTTAGTTATGGCAAGGAATTGGGAATACAAGTGGAAATTGACCGAAAAAGTCATTTTAAACGTTTTCCACCTTTATTAGATCATCACGATTTTGTTGTTTTGTTAGGCAATTTAATTGAAAATGCATTTGAAGCGTTAAACGTTCTTTCCAAGGATGATAAATATGTAGCAATTTCTGTAGATGAGCATGACGGTGTGTTAGCGATTGCTGTTTCTGATAATGGAATCGGAATGTCTGAAGAGGTGCAAGCACGTATGTTTGAAAATGGATTTTCTACGAAGGCAAGTGAGAATCGTGGAATTGGGTTGCATTTAATACATGAAATTGTTAGGAAAGGCAATGGCGATATTGAAGTAGTGAGTGAATTATTGAAAGGGACAAGTTTCTTAATCTTATTTGAGTTAGGAGAAGAATAGATGAATGTAATTAAAGTGTTATTAATCGAAGATGATCCGATGGTACGAGAAGTGAACAGGCAATTTATTGAACAAATCAAAGGATTTTCGCTAATAGGCTATGCTGGCAATGGAATCGAAGGTATTGAGAGAATTAAACAACTAAAACCTGATCTTGTCTTTATGGATATTTTTATGCCTGAGCAAAATGGCATTATTACACTAGGGAAAATACGTGAAGAACATCTTCCGGTTGATGTTATTGCTGTGACCGCAGCTAATGATATGCCAACTGTGCAACGAATTTTACACTTAGGTGTCTATGATTATATTATGAAACCCTTTACGTTTGAACGAATTGAGGAAACTTTAATGAATTATCAAGCGTATAAAAAGAAAATAAGTGACATGCAAGATCTAACACAACATGACGTTGATCATCTAATGCAGCAGCGCATACCTGATCAAATAGTTGTTCCGCCAGTCACTGAGGCAATTATCATTAACGATCTACCAAAGGGTTTTAACCGAGCAACATTAGATAAAGTGCTTGCTTATATTCAAGAAAGCAACGAAGCGGTTTCAGCAGAGGAAGTGTCCACATACATTGGAACAGCCCGTGTAACAGCTCGACGTTACTTAGATTTTTTAGAAAAACAAAATTTATTAAAGGTGGATATACAATATGGAAGTGTGGGACGTCCTATCCATCGATATTATATTTAACTTATTTCGGCGGATGTCACGGAATCGGAATTGGTTGTCTTATAAAGTTGTTTAAAACATCTTTTGTAGGGTAACCTTTTGTTAATTCACCATGAGAATTTTAACATTTGATTCATCACTAATATATGGGATTTAAATACCATTTCGGCTCATCACCAAAAGTAGTGGATGGCATTAGTTAAAACGTATGCTATGTATATAAGTTGATTGGAGTGGAGGCTGGGCGACTCCTTGGGGATCAGCGTCACAGATGAGACCCTGGAGCGAGCAACGCGAGTGAAGCGGCTCATCGGACGCCCCCAGGAAAGCGCCCAGCCGGAACGGAAATCAACCACACGTTTTGGTGATGAACCACCATTTCTACATTGTATAAAAGGCAACAAGTGAATTTTTTATATGTTTTGTCACTTGCTTTGACGATACATATATATCAGAGAATTCGTTACACTAATGGTATGGGATTTTTTTATTTCAGAAAGCTTATGGGGAGTAGGTTTAGTACATGTTTAAAGTTCGAAAAGAGTCTCTATTTAAATTTTTGAAAATTCTTCTTCCAACAGTACTTTTAGCGATTGCTATTTTTGAAATTCAACAAACGGTAAGTGGGATAGATGTTCATTTACTTCAGAAAGAAGTGAATGAATTACAGTTGTGGGAGCTCTTGTTGATTTTTTTCATCACCTTCTGTGCTATTACACCGATGCTTTTTTATGATGTTATTTTAGTGAAAATATTGGGCATCAAAATAAATAACCGCAAATTACTGAACCATTCATTTATCGTGAATACATTCTCAAATCTTATTGGCTTTGGTGGCCTAGTTGGCGTATTTCTGCGTAATTATTTCTATTCAAAATATAAAGAGGACAAGGAAGACTTGTTAAAAAGTATTGCCTCCGTAACACTCTTTTATTTAACAGGGATTTCTCTGTTAGCTTGGATAATGTATATATTCTTTTGGGACTTCCCGTTGCTGAAAGAAGTACGATGGTTATCGATGGCAGTCATAATTGTCAGCTTATATGTTCCGGCTTTTATTGTTATGCGCATTATTCGCTATAGAAAAGCGAATTCTTTAAATCCAAAGGTATCTCTTCAGTTGATGATAACTTCAGTAGCTGAATGGCTTGCGATCTTTTTAGTTATTTGGATATTAACTTTAATTTTGAAGATACCGATAGAATTATCCGCTTTAATTCCAATATTTTTAATTGCTTCCTGTGCGGGAATAGTCAGTATGATTCCTGGTGGAGTTGGCTCATTTGACCTTGTTTTTTTGTGGGGGACTCAAAATTTAGGAATTGCTGATGAAAAAGTGCTTTTTTTATTAATTTTGTACCGGGTTGGCTACTTTGTACTTCCATTTTTAGTTTCCTCAATCTTATTTATAAGAGAATATTGGAATCGTTGGAATCAATCATGGGAAGACTTGCCGAATATTATTTTTCAGAAGCTTAGTCATATGTTGTTAACGGTATTGGTATTTATCTCTGGCATTGTGTTATTACTATCAGCGGCGGTGCCTGGTATTTTAAGTAGACTAAAAATAACTCAGGAATTTTTATCCTCGCCAATCATGAATGTCTCTCATCAATTGACTGTTGCAGCAGGTTTTATTCTCTTAGGATTATGTAGGGGGATTAAATATAAAGTAACAAGGGCATATCAGTTTACCATCATTGTGTTAATTAGTTCCGCACTGTTTTCAATTTTTAAGGGCTTTGACTATGAAGAAGCTATTTTTTTAGTGATTGTCACAGTGCTGTTAATTGCATCAAAAAAACAATTTTACCGTGAAAGTTATGTTTTGACATGGGGGATAGCCTTGTTTGACCTTGCCGTAGTGACAATCATTACAGCGATGTATTTATTGATTGGGTATGTGAACTTACCTACTTCTATAATTCATATTCCGGCTGCTCTACAGGACTATATCATTACAGATTACCGAGATCTATTTCATAGTGCTCTAATGGGTATCCTAATAGCAATTTTCATTTTTTATATAGGTTATTTTATCCGTGCACCTAAAAGAATGGAAATGCTTTTGTCTAGTGAGCAAGAAGATGCAATCAAAAATCATTTGATGACCTATAAAGGGACGGAGTATTCACACTTGATTTTTTTACATGACAAATTTGTACATTGGAATGAAAAAGGTACAGTTTTATTTTCTTATCAAATATTTGCTGATAAGATCGTAGTGCTTGGAGATCCAGTAGGGGATGAATCTGATTTTTTATCTGCTATTCAGGAGTTTTTAGGATTGGCGGATAAGCATAGTTATAGACCTGTCTTTTATGAAATTAACAATAAAATTTTCTCTTCATTACATGAGAATGGGTATAGTTTTTTTAAACTTGGCGAGGAAGCATTTGTAGATTTAGAAAAGTTTACATTTGCCGGTAAGGGAATGAAGGGAAGTCGAGCGATAAAAAATAAATTTGAACGAGAAAATTTTACTGTGGAATTTATAAGCCCTCCGTACTCACAGGAAGTCATGAATGAATTGGAAGAAGTATCAACGAAATGGTTGCAGGGAAGGGCTGAAAAGGGCTTTTCTCTTGGCTTTTTTGATGAACGCTATTTAAGCACTTCCAACATTGCTGTTTTACGTGGAGCAGAAGGAATTATTGGCTTTGCCAGTATCATGCCAATGTACGATAATGGCGAAAGCATCTCAGTAGATCTGATGCGTTTTAAACCGGGAGCGCCATCTGGCACGATGGATTTCATTTTTTTATCACTATTTGAATGGGCAAAAGCAGAAGGCTATCGCGTTTTCAATATAGGGATGTCGCCATTATCAAACGTCGGACAGTCTAGGTTTTCCTTTTTAAGTGAAAAAATTGCAGCACAAATATTTTTACATGGGCACTACCTTTATCATTTTAAAGGATTAAAAAACTTTAAATTAAAATATGCAGATTTTTGGGTGCCAAAGTATGTAGGATATCGAAAGAAATCTTCATTGCCGTTTACAATGGCTCAAATCACGCTATTAATTGGCAAAAAGAGAAAATAAATAGCCAGGAGATCTCACGCTGCTTACTTAGAGAAGAGTGGGAAGCGATTGTAAGGAGTCTGTGCTGCCAACATAATTAAATGCATTGGTCGCCCTACTTAGACGGAAGTATTCGTTTAGCCAATTCAAAAAAAGATGCATTGCAAAATTACTTTGCGATGCATCTTTTTTGATGGGTTTTTATCATCGGAAGAATGGACACCAACGCAGGTAGAACAGTGGACATCGCTGATAAAAGTGTCGGAATCGCTGATAAAACCTCGAACATCGCTGATAAAAGAGCCGGAATCGCTGATAAAACCTCGAACATCGCTGATAAAAGAGCTGGAATCGCTGATAAAACTTCGAACATCGCTGATAAAACCTCAAACACCGCTGATAAAAGTGTTAGGATCGCTGATAAAGCATCGAACATCGGTGATAAAAGTGTTAGGATCGCTGATAAAACCTCAAACATCGCTGATAAAAGTGTGGGAATCGCTGATAAAAGGGCTAGAATCGCTGATAAAACCCCGAACATCGCTGATAAAAGGGCTAGAATCGCTGATAAAACCCCGAACATCGCTGATAAAAGGGCTAGAATCGCTGATAAAACCCCGAACACCGCTGATAAAAGTGTCAGAATCGCTGATAAAACCCCGAACATCGCTGATAAAAGGGCTAGAATCGCTGATAAAACCCCGAACATCGCTGATAAAAGGGCTAGAATCGCTGATAAAACCCCGAACATCGCTGATAAAAGTGTCAGAATCGCTGATAAAACCTCAAACATCGCTGATAAAAGTGTCGGAATCGCTGATAAAACCTCGAACATCGCTGATAAAAGGACGAGAATCGCTGATAAAACCTCGAACATCGCTGATAAAAGTGTCAGAATCGCTGATAAAACCTCAAACATCGCTGATACACGGAAATCAACCCCACGTTTTGATAAAGAGTCTAAAAATTGTAAATTTATATTTGATTTACCATTGTAGCTTTGCAATAATAGAGAAAATTTTAATTCTAGATATAAGATTACTAGTAAAAATTGAAACTTATTAAGGGGAGGGAGCTAGTTTGCGTATTCCGAATAAATTAACAGTAGGCGATGAGATACGCGTTATCGCACCTAGTCGTAGCGCAGCAATCATAACAGAGGAAGGCGTTGATCAAACAAAGAAAAAACTTGAAGAGTTAGGCTTTACTGTATCATATGGGCGTCATATTTTTGAATGTGATCTTCAACATTCATCATCAATTGAGCATCGAGTTTCTGATATTCATGATGCCTTCCGTGATGATAATGTGAAGGCTGTATTAACAGTCATTGGTGGTTTTAACTGTAATGAGATATTACCCTATTTAGATTACGACATGAGAGCAAATAACCCAAAAATACTTTGTGGTTTCAGTGATATCACCGCTTTAGCAACCGCTATTACGAAAAAATGTGGATTTATTACGTATTCGGGGCCACATTTTTCTAGCTTTCTTATGGAACAAGCACAAGACTATCAGTTATCCTATTTTCAAAAATGCTTAATGGGAAATAAGCCATATACGATTAAAGCATCAAGCATTTGGAGTGATGATGCATGGTATTTAGATCAACAAAATCGGCATTTTGAAGCGGCTAGCTGGAAGGTATACTCTGATGGAGAAGCAAGTGGACAATTATTTGGTGGGAATTTATGTACATTAAATCTACTTCAAGGTACACCATATATGCCTGATTTATCGGATAGTATTTTATTTGTAGAGGATGATGAACTAGTTACTCCAGAAATATTTGCCCGTGATTTTACCTCATTATTACAAGCTACTACTAATATTAAAGGTATTGCGATAGGGCGTTTTCAAAGAGCTTCTAAAATGACAGAGCAGCAACTACATTTTATTTTAGATAAACACCAAAGTTTAAGGGAAATCCCGATTATTTATGATGTGGACTTTGGACATACACAGCCAATTTTTACGTTTCCTATCGGTGGAGAAATTCAAATGAACACGAAAGATTTCATCATACATGTTACTAAATTTTAGAAAGAAAGGAGTCAATAAAATGTTAATAAGGGAAGCAAAAATAGAAGATGCTGAACAAATAATAGCTGTTATGAAAAATGCGGAAGAGTCTAATTTTATGTTATTCGGGCCAGGTGAACGACAGTTAGAAGCTGAACAATTTACTAGATTTATTGAGAATATTAACAATAGCAGTCATTCAGCATTATTTATAGCTGAAATAGATCAGACAGTGGTCGGTTATTTAATTGTTCAAGGGAGTACACCATCTAGACTTTCACATCGAGCCTATATTGTCATTGGCATTCATAGTGAGTATAGAGGAAGAAAAATTGGCACTGCATTATTTGGCCACTTAGACGATTGGGCAAAAGAGAAGGGCATTCATCGTTTGGAACTTACAGTAATGGTGAGTAATACTGCAGGCATAGCTTTATATAAAAAAATGGGGTTTGAAGTTGAGGGAACTAAAAGACATTCCCTATATGTTGATGGTGAATATATGGACGAGTATTACATGTCAAAATTATTTAACGTTTAAGAAACACAAATCGAATTAAAAGTACTACCTATTGCAAAAATGTCTATAGTACGAGGCGTGATTGTAAACTAAATAAGTAGAGCCTTGTTGAATTTTCAGCAAGGCTCAATCTTTGTAAAATAATCATTGTCAATAATAGCATACATTTTCACATTTTGATGATTACCCTTAACAAACATACTTTTTCGTAACAGACCCTCATAAAGCATACCCGATTTTTCCATTACTTTTTGGGAACCGATATTTTCTTCAAAGCACCTTGCTTGGATTCGAACTAACTTTAACTCATTAAATCCATAGTCAATCAATTTTTTTGTTGCTTCAGTCGTAATTCCTTGATTCCAATATTCTTCAGAAAGAACATAACCAATCTCCGCAAATTTATGCTGATCATTAATTGAAACAAAGTCAATAGTGCCAATCAATTTCTGCTCATATTCAATGCCCCATAATAGGTGTTTGCCTTGTTTATACCAGTTTAAAATTAATTCAATAAACTCTTTTGTATCGTCTAAACTTTTATGTGCATCCCATGTAACATAGCGTGCTACATTTTCGCAGGAAGCATAATCAATTTCGCCTTGGCGTAATTGCGTCCGGATTTTGAATTGTGCCCGCACAATTCATTCCTTTCAAAATCCGTGACATCCGCCGGAGGCTTTATCTTCATTCAGTAGGTATTTGGATACCCACTAAAAAGGAACCACATCAGCATTCATCTCACCACCTTTAGAGGTGGGAATCTTCTACTGAATGAAGATAAAACATTGCTTCTAAATCATTTGAAGAAATCGGTCTTAATGTTAGTCTTGTTGTTTTTAAAACAGGTATGGTTTGTTTAAAAATGTTGTCGCTCACAAAACCCCTCCTTTATTTGTGAAAGCATTTTAATGTAATTTATTATAACAAGATTTGTTAAATATTGTTAAGGCTTTTTTAAAATATTGAGAGGGGGGCTTGTTTAGTAGTTTGTAATCTATATTTAAAAGTGTTAACTTATGAACTTGGTGATTTTAAACAACGCCTCAATCCTTCGTGACCAACACCGTCGCTGCCGCTTTGCACTCCGCTTTCGCGCAAAAAACATATGTTGCCCCAAGTGGCTCATCGGACACCCTCAGGAAGCTTTGCTCTGTGCGAAAGCGACAAATGTTTTATCTGCGCGAAAGCGAAGCGGCAGCGACAAAAACGCCCAGCCGTAACGGAAATCACCCCCACGTTATGCTAATGAGTCATAAAAATAAAAATAATGTAGTTTGTATAAATGACGGTAATGCTCCATCAAATTATAGAAATAAGGGCCCCCTTCATAGGAGAGCCCTTATTTTACATGTAATTATTAATTTTCTTCAATATCTTTTCGGTTTTTCTTTAACATTTTAGATAACATTTCATAGACGATTGGTACAACTACTAATGTTAATAATGTCGAAGATAGTAAACCACCAATTACAGTAATTGCTAGGTCTTTTGAAATTAGACCACTGCCACCACCGCCGAGTGCCATTGGGATCATCGCTCCGATTGTTGCAATGGCTGTCATTAGAATTGGGCGTAAACGAGTGGCACCTGCTTCTAAAATGGCCTCCCGCATAACGAGTCCGTCGCGTTCCATATGGATAATGCGGTCTACTAATACGATGGCATTTGTTACAACGATACCAATCAGCATTAAGAGTCCCATCATAACAGAAACAGAAATTGTTTGATTTGTGACAAACAAGCCGACAAATGCCCCAATTACTGCGAATGGTAGTGAGAACAGAATAGCGAATGGTGCTAAACCTTCACCGAATGTTACTACTAGAATGAAGTACACGATAGCGATTGCAGCTAACATAGCAATTCCAAGCTGTGTAAATGTTTCTTGCATATCTGCAGCCACACCTGCAACACCTGTCGTTACACCTTTAGGTAAATCTAATTTATCGATCTTTTTATCAGTAGCAGCAGTTACTTTTGAAATATCTTCTTCAGTAATCGTACCAGAAACTGTTGCGTAATATTCGCCCTTAGAGCGAGATAATGAATTAAGCGTAGTGCCTTCTTCTACCTTTACTAATTCACCGATTGTCATTGTTGTGCCTAAAGCGGTCTTGATTTCAGTAGCTAATACATCATCAAGAGAAGTAGCCGCTGCCTTTGCTTCACGTTGTACAATGACATCAATATCTTCACCATCATATTTGACTGATGTTAAAACTTCTGGTGATGTATTGGCGTTCAAGGCCATTACAATTTGAGCAGTAGTTAAACCATATTGTAGAACATTCTTTTGATCTACTTTTAAGGTATGCTCAACATATGGATCTTCATTATTAGATTTAATGTCTTCTAAGCCATCAACTTCTTTTAATGCACCTTCGACTTGTTTCACAGCATCACGAAGCTTATCTAAGTCCTCACTATATAATGAGTAGCTTACTTCATTTGAAGACCCAGACATTGACGAGAAGTTTTGAGATTTCCATTTTCCTGATTGACCAATGTTAGCTATATAGTCTTCTACTTCTTTACGTGCTTCAGGGAAGTCCTCCATATCTGGATCAAAGATGAGGTACATTAATGCACCACCAGCGCCGCCGCCCATCATCGTTGCAGCAGGATCAACATTTTTAGGGTCATTGATAGAGACTTGTAAAATATCAATATCTTTGCGTTTCATTAATTCTTTTTCTACTGTTGCCACATTTGCTTCTGTATCTTTCATTAGCTCGCCTGTAGCAGGTGTATACGATAAGTACATCACCTTTTCTTCTTGAGAGCCCATGAAGCTGAAGCCGATGAGTGGTGTTAATGCAAGAGAACCAACAAGCAGTACAATCGCTATAACCGATGTAATGATCTTATGGTTTAATGCTTTTTCTAGTACACCTTTATACCAAGTAGCTAGTTTACCAACTTCTTTATGCTGACTTTCTTTTTTCTCACCGTATAATTTTTTACGGAATAGGAAGTGAGATAAAGCTGGAACTATTGTAATCGCCACGATTAATGAAGCACCTAGCGCAAATGACATTGTTAACGCAAACGGCATGAATAATTCGCCAACCATACCACCTACAAAAATTAAAGGAGCGAAAACTGCTACAGTTACTAATGTAGAAGAAAGGATTGGTTTGAACATTTCAAGTGTCGCTTCACGAATAAGGGCACGACCGGTTAATTTTTCTTCTTTTAAATGGATACGTCGATAAATATTTTCAACAACTACAATGGAGTCATCAATTACACGACCAATTGCTACGGTAATCGCACCGAGGGTCATAATGTTTAATGTGATATCCATCCAGTTTAATAGTAGTAAAGCCATGAATATTGAAACTGGGATAGAGATAATTGAAATAATTGTTGATTTGAAATCACGTAAGAATAGTAAAATAATTAGTACGGCAATTGCGCCACCAAATACTGCTTTTTCAATCATTGTGAAGACTGAATCTTCAATCGGAGCACCTTGGTCAAGTGAGATTTCCACTTTTAAGCCGTCTATTAATTTTTCTTCTTCTTTAATGAGATCCTTTACAGCATTTACGACTGTTACCGTATTTGCATCTTGGCTTTTAACAATTTGAATAGCAATCGCATCTTTACCATTTGTACGTGATACAGATTGTACTTTACCTTCTACTTCAATCGTTGCAATATCACCTAAGCGAACGAATGGAGAAGGGTTTGCGGCTGAAGGTGTAACTGGGATTAATAAGTTTTTTAATTCATCTACAGATTTAACTTTACCGTCTACCGAAACAGCTTGCTCGCCGACAGTAAATTGATATAAACCGAGTGAAAGTGACATATCACTTGCTTGAATCATTTGCTGAACTGATTCTTCTGTTAAGCCGAGCTCAGCCATTTTCTTTTCATCATATTTAAATGACACTTGATTAATGTGCTGACCTGTAATGGTTGCAGAAGCAACACCATCAATTTTTTCGATTTTAGGAAGTAAAATGTCTTCTACCGTTGATGTTAATTCAACAATATCTTCCTTAGAGCTACTAACTGATAAAGCCACAACAGGCATCATATTCATACTGATGGCCATAATTGTTGGCTTTTGAGCACCTTCAGGTAATTTTACATTATCTAAAGCGGACTCTAATTGGCGCTTTTTCTCATCCATATCAATGCCGTAGTCATATTCAACTTGAACTTGTGCTACGTTTGAAGAGGATGTTGAGTAAACGGCCTTAACATCCTCTAAGCCTTCGATTGATTTTTCAAATGGAATGGAAAGTTCATTCATGATCTGTTCAGGTGTTGCGCCGGGATAAACACCCATAACAATTAAATATGGTATAGAAATATCAGGTATGGATTCCATTTTCATTTTTGTACCTGAATAAATACCGGAGACAGTGATGATAATTGTTAATAGCCACACTGCCAATTTGTTTTTCAATACGAAATTAACTAAACCTTTCACCTTTACACCTACCCTTTATTGACTTACTAATTTCAATTATTTATACTAATGACTAATTGGTCACTTGTCAATGAAATACATTAGGAGAGAATTAAAAGTATGTTAAAAAAGCAATTAATTATGGAAAAAGCATTAGAGTTATTCTCGGAACAAGGATTTGAAGCTACATCTGTACAGCAAATTACAGAACGATGTGGAATTTCAAAAGGAGCATTTTATTTATCTTTTAAAACAAAGGACGAACTTCTTTTTTCGATGGTAGAGTACTATCTACAGCAACTTGTTACCGAAATTGACCATGTAGTCAGAAGTTCGCTTAGTAAAGATGTCAAAATTGTTGAGTTTTACAAAAGTGTTTTTCAAGCATTTAAAAAACATTCTGCATCTGCCCGCGTTTTTTTTAATGAGAAACTTCTTTTTACAAAAAAGGAATTGCTCCAAAAAATAAGTGCTTATGATGCGGATATGTCAAAGTCGATCATCTATATGCTTGAGCAACTATATCGGGATGAACTAAGCAAGACAAAATATGATGTTATGTACTGCATTAAAGGATTTATGAAGAGTTATGCAGAACTTTGTATTTTTTCCGATATACCATTAGATTTAGATCAATTGGCAAAATCTTTAGCAGAAAAGACGGATATTATAGCACGGTATACAACGATTCCTTTTATCACAGAAGAGCTTGTTCAATTGACAGCAAAACCATGTAATGAAGAAGTTACAAAGGAATCTTTGTTACAATTAATCGATCAACACCTAAGTGACTTAGAGGAGTCAATTGAACGCGAGTCTCTTGAATTGCTAAAATCTCAACTTGAAAATCTAACCTATAGTAAACCAATTGTAAAAGGTTTAATCGAAAATTTACGCTTACAGCCAGAGTGTAGATGGGTTGCTTATGGATTAACGAAATATTTTAAAATTTAACTTCTTTCAGCATTGATCTCACCACTATAGGCGGTGAGATCAATGTGGTTTTAAGTCGCTTTTCAGCGGGGGTCCAAACATCCGCTGAAAGAAGTTAAAGCCGAATCTGGACGCAATTATGCCGAGGTATAATTGATCTATAGGGATAGAATTGTTCACTAACGGGGTGAACAATTCTATTTTTTTATCTTTATTCAATGCTGGCACAATTCATAATCCGGACGTATTGTTTATCTGCTGAGTCTAAATTGACTGGTAGTAACTGTAGTGCTTCCTCTGAACTGTTAAAAGGCTGTTGAATCCATAATAATCGTTCAAGGAAATTTTTCACATCATTTGGTAGAGCCAATTCTTCTTGCCAAGGTTTTTCTTTATTTGTAGAAGGTTTGTAGCTTGAGTAAAGTAAATATAATAAAAAATGACCAACAAAATATAAATCGCTAATATGATTTTCGGCTCGCTTTGGGTTTTGGATTGAAGAGAAATCCACATTTTTTTTAACGGAAGCAAGGCCGAAATCAATAATATACAATTGTTGATTGGCAAATAAAATATTAGGGATACGTAAATCTCGATGTACTATGCCATTTTCATGTAAAACAATTATTTGTTGCAATAGTTGTTTCGTGATTAAAAGCGACTCAGAGATTGTGAATGTTTGGCCTTCGTCAAAAATGAGCTGTTCAAATGTTTGGCCATTTATATAATCCATAATAAAAAAAGGTATGTTTTGAATAGTGCCTGTTAATTGAATAGACGGAATACTAGACATTGTTAAACGCTGGAGAATTTCAATTTCCTGCATAAATTTATTTTTCGTTTTTTTATGACGACGATGTTTTAAACGCAGGCATTTTAAAACATAAAGCTTTCTCGTGGATTTTTCTTCTATTAAATATGTTCGACCGTATGAGCCGAAACCAAGAAATTTAACAAAAGCGAAATTTTGCTGCTCTGTTATATACTGTTGAACTTCTTGATCAAAACGTTTTTCTAATAATTGATTCCACCACATTAGCTACTGAAGAAACTCCTTGAACTAAAGAAGCTACGTGAGCTTTTTCGATGGCTACGTTTATAATGTTTGTGCCCATAATAATTATGACGTTTGGAATACTTTTGGCGACTACTAGATGAATGATGATGTTTTTTAGATGACCCATTGAGTATGGAATGAAGGATTTTATCTAACATAAGAACTCTCCTCTTTTGTTTTGATACTACTATATACGGAAAATAAAAAAGAGAGGTTTCAAAATTTTAAAAAAATATTTTGCTGTTTGTTAAGGGTTCTTCACTTTTTTTGCTATCGCCGTTTTGGGCTTTTTTGTTGGGCTACATGTTTTTCGTGAACTACACTCTAAGCAGGGGCAAGAACCGATTAAAAAAGAAGCTACGCAATTTGCGTAGCTTCTTAGTAATGAGGCTAAACCTCCATTATAATCGGTAAAATCATTGGTCGACGTTTTGTTTTTTCAAATAAATATGGTCCTAATACGTCAGTAATTTCATTTTTCAGCTCAGTCCATTGAGGAGTTTTGCTTTGAATTGACTCATTCAGGTGACGATTTAGCATTTTTTGTGCTTCATTAATCATCGTACCTGACTCACGCATGTAAACAAAGCCTCGTGAAATAATGTCTGGGCCAGAAACCATTTTTTGATTTTCCATATCCACACTTACAACAACGATCACTAAACCTTCTTCAGAAAGAATGCGTCGATCACGTAAGACGATATTGCCGATATCTCCAATACCATTGCCATCAATATAAACGTCTCCTGAAGGGATACGACCAGCAACATGTGCCTCATTGGGGCTTAATGCTAGCACGTCACCATTCTCCATAACGAATGAATTTTCAAGTGGAACATCACAATCTTCTGCTAGATGAGTATGCATTTTCAACATACGGAATTCACCGTGAATTGGCATAAAAAATTTAGGCTTCATTAAGCGTAGCATCAATTTTTGTTCTTCTTGAGAACCGTGACCAGACGTATGGATGTTATTAAGTGCACCATGAATAACTTCTGCACCTGCACGGAAAAGTAGGTTGATAATCTTATTTACACTTACCGTATTTCCTGGTACTGGCGAAGAAGAGAAGATAACTGTGTCACCAGGCTGAATTTGAATTTGACGATGTGTACCATTGGCAATACGAGAAAGGGCTGCCATTGGTTCACCTTGAGAGCCTGTACATAATATCATAACTTCATTAGCAGGAAGTCGATTAATGCTTTGGGCATCAATGAATGTATCCTTCGGTGCATTAATATAACCAAGTTCACGACCGATTGTAATGGCATTATCCATTGAACGGCCAAAGACAGCGATTTTTCTTCCGTATTTTATGGCAGCATCTGTTGCTTGTTGTAAACGATGAATGTTTGATGCAAAAGTTGCAAAGATAATACGACTATCAACTTTACGGAAAATTTCATCGATACTTTTTCCAACTGTCCGTTCTGACATTGTGAAATTTGGCTTTTCTGCATTTGTACTATCTGAAAGTAAGCACAGTACTCCGTCGCGACCGATTTCAGCCATTTTTGTTAAGTTAGCTGGCTCGCCTACTGGTGTAAAGTCAAATTTAAAGTCACCTGTATGCACGATGTTACCGGGTGGCGTTTTTACGACAACTCCGTAAGCATCTGGAATACTATGTGTTGTTCTAAAGAAGCTGACAGATGTTTTTCTGAATTTAATAATATCCTCTTCTTTAATTTCGATAAGTTTTGTTGTACGAAGCAAGCCGTGTTCATCTAATTTATTGCGTAATAAGCCGAGTGCTAGCTTACCGCCGTAGACAGGGACATTTACTTGACGTAATAAGTAGGGGATACCACCGATATGATCCTCATGTCCATGCGTAATAAATAATCCCTTGATTTTGTCGACGTTACGTACTAAATACGTATAATCTGGAATAACATAGTCAATGCCGAGTAAGTCGTCTTCTGGAAATTTAATGCCGGCATCGATTAAGATAATTTCATCTTGAAATTGAACGCCGTAAGTGTTTTTGCCGATTTCGCCCAGTCCGCCGAGCGCGAAAACAGCTGCTTGGTCATTTTTAACAAACTTCATGTTTGTTAAATTTCCTCCAAGATGAAGTTCGGACTTGCTTGTTCGTAAGTTAAATAGTTACCTTCAAGCAGTTGAATGAACTCAATGTTGTAGTTTCGGTCTTTTAGCTTTTCACGTACTTCGCGCTCTGAAGCAGCTTCAAGGTATAGACTTTTAGTGTTTTCGCGAACTGGAATCTCATTTGCATATTCTTGATAATAAACTTTGTAAATCATAGTTTGCTCTCCTTTTATTGCGTACAATTTTATTGCACCTTTGACTAATACCACACACGTGCTACAAGAAAAAACAGCGAATTTCTAGTATACTGAGAAAGAAATAAGGCGTTTGAAGTTCTTGTATCTCAGTGTTTCAAAATTTGCACTACGACAAGGCGTAATTGAATAAAACATTGAGACAGTGGTTGCACATAGCCAAATAAATGCATTTCCTTTATATTATCACGCAGTTACTCTAAAATAAAGAAAAGCCCTTCAAATAATGAAGGGCAAATGTTAGGCAATTGATTTTTTTCCGAGTATGCCGCGAAGTTGCTTCAATAATTTCCGTTTGAGTTTCTTCAGCATGGCACATCACTCCTTAGGATCATTATAATAAAAAAATATGCCTGTGTAAAGTTATTAGCCTTGGCAAAATAATACATAATGAAGGGGACTATAAGATGAAGAAAATTTTATTTTTTGATGTAGATGGTACGCTTTATAATAGTGAAAAAATATTACCTGCTTCTGCGAAAGAAGCACTTTTTGAAGCTCGTCGGAAAGGATATGAGCTAGCGATTGCAACTGGGCGTGCGCCTTTCATGATTCAATCCTTATTAGAAGAGCTAGATATTAATACGTATGTGACTTTTAATGGACAATATGTTGTGTATCGTGGTGAGGTTGTCTATACAAACGGTATTGAGAAAGACGAGCTAGCCAAAATCGTTGCCTTTGGTGAAGCACGGAACGAACCTGTAGTATTTTTAGATGACAAACAAATGATTGCATCTGTTGAAAATAACGATATGGTGGCAGAAAGTTTAAATACTTTAAAATACCAGTATCCAAATTTAGACTCAACTTATTATATGCAGAACGATGTCTATCAAACACTTATTTTTATGGAAGAAAAAGATGAACATTTATATCGTGAAGCATTTCCGAACGTACAATTTGTACGCTGGCATCACTATTCTTGTGATATTTTACCAAAGGGTGGCTCGAAGGCTGTTGGCATTGGGAAGGTCCTTGAGAAAATGGGACTGACATTAAATGATGCAATCGCTTTTGGAGATGGTATCAACGATATAGAAATGCTACAGGCTGTTGGAACAGGTGTGGCGATGGGGAATGGACATGAGAGAGTGAAGGCTGTTGCTACTTATGTTGCAGATCATGTGGATGAGGACGGCCTTGCTAAAATTATGCGCGAATTAAAAATCATCTAATTAAAGATAAAGAAGCAACTAGTTGGAGATAATACTACAGCTAGTTGCTTTTGTTTTGGTCTTTAGTTAGATGAATAATCGCAATTGAAAAGAAAACAGCTCCCTGCAGATGTAAAATAACTGTAAGGTTGTTTTCTTTACATCGTGCTTCTAATCACGCTCATATGGAGTAGAATCCGGAATTTCCGTAAATGGATTTTTTTCATTTATGCGATCGTAAAACATTATACCGTTAAGGTGGTCTAATTCGTGTTGGAAGGCTATAGCAGGCAAGCCTTTAAGTCTTAATTTTTTCTCTTCACCGTCGACTGTTTTAAATTTAACTGTAACGCGTGCGTGGCGTGGTACATAGCCTGGGACATTGCGATCTACAGAAAGGCAACCTTCGCCTGTAGAAAGGTATGTGTTTTCTACAGAGTGACTGACAATTTTAGGGTTGATTGCTACAAAGCTTAGTTGTTCGCCATTCTCATCTTTTAAATGAAGGGCAAACATTCGATGTAGACTATTTACTTGATTGGCAGCTAATCCAATGCCGCTACGTAAATCATATTTATCTGCAATTTCAGGGTCTTGGCTGTTTATTAAATATTGAAGCATGTCTTCTGCAAGCTGTTTTACTTCATCGGTTAAAGGGAATTTAACCTCCTCGGCTTTTGTGCGTAAAGTCGGATGTCCTTCGCGAATAATATCATCCATTAAAATCATATGTGAATCTTCCTTTCAACTTTTAGGCCTTACTTATAAGTATACATCACGTATTAAAACAATCACATGAAAAAAGACCTTATTTGAATATACTTAAAAAATTTTTTTATAGCTATTAGATTGTCTAGAACTGGGGCATTCTACTATTGGTGATCGTATAGGAAAACCTAATAATTGTGCACTTTAAACATATTGTTATAATACAGTTGTTGTTATTTAATGATACAGAATAAGACAGATGTGTTTAGTCGTTATTTCAGAAAAAATCTTATTTTGTACGCGTAATATATGATTGACCGACCGTATTTTATTCAGTATACTGAGTGCAAAGAATAAGTTGTACTAGTTAAAAAGGTGATTTATTTTAATACAGTTGAAAGGGAGATGTGACAAATGAGCAAGAAAAACAACAATATTTTTGATGCTAAACAAACGCTAACTGAAATCGAAGATAAGTTTGAATTGTTTCAAATTTTGAATGAAGAAGGCGAAATTATAAATGACGAGGCAGACCCGAAGTTATCTGATGAGGAGCTAGTTGAACTAATGACGCGTATGGTTTATACACGTATTTTAGACCAACGCTCTATTTCTCTTAACCGTCAAGGTCGATTAGGTTTCTATGCTCCAACAGCAGGTCAAGAAGCGTCACAACTTGCTTCACAATATGCGTTAGAAAAAGAAGATTGGATTTTACCAGGTTACCGTGATGTACCACAAATCGTATGGCATGGTTTACCTTTAGATAAAGCGTTTTTATTCTCACGTGGTCATTTCGCTGGAAACCAAGTGCCAGAAGGCGTAAACGTATTACCTCCTCAAATTATTATCGGAGCCCAATATGTACAAGCAGCAGGTGTAGCACTTGGTCTTCAAAAGCGTGGTAAAAAAGCAGTAGCTGTAACTTATACAGGTGATGGTGGTTCATCACAAGGGGATTTCTATGAAGGCATTAACTTTGCAGGTGCATTTAAATCACCAGCAATCTTCATTGTACAAAATAACCAGTATGCGATTTCAACACCTCGTGAATTACAAACAGCTGCAAAAACAATTGCTCAAAAAGGTGTAGCAGCAGGCTTACCAAGTATTTTAGTAGATGGAATGGATGCATTAGCTGTTTACGTAGCAACGCGTGATGCACGTGAGCGCGCAGTGAATGGCGAAGGTCCAACGTTAATTGAAACACTATGCTATCGCTATGGTCCTCATACAATGGCAGGGGATGATCCAACACGTTATCGTACATCTGATACAGATAGCGAATGGGCACAAAAAGACCCTCTTGTACGCTTCCGTAAATACCTAGAGGCGAAAGGTCTATGGGATGAGAAAAAAGAAGAGGCTGTAATTGAGCGTGCAAAAGAAGAAATTAAAGAGGCTATTAAAAAAGCTGATGCAGCTCCAAAACAAAAAGTAACAGAGTTAATGGAAAACATGTATAAAGGCGAAATGCCATCTAATTTAAAAGAACAGTATGAAATCTACAAAGAGAAGGAGTCGAAATAACCTATGGCACAAATGACGATGATTCAAGCAATTACAGATGCACTTCGTACAGAATTAAAGAATGATGAAAACGTTCTTGTATTCGGGGAAGATGTAGGTGTCAACGGTGGGGTATTCCGCGCAACTGAAGGCCTACAAAAAGAATTTGGTGTTGACCGTGTATTCGATACACCATTAGCAGAATCAGGTATTGGTGGCTTAGCAGTCGGTCTTTCTCTAGAAGGTTTCCGTCCAGTTCCTGAAATTCAGTTCTTCGGCTTCGTTTTTGAAGTAATGGATTCAATTAGTGGTCAATTAGCACGTATGAGCTATCGTAGCGGCGGTGTCTATAATGCACCAGTAACAATTCGTTCTCCATTCGGTGGTGGAGTGCATACACCAGAAATGCACTCTGATAGCTTAGAGAGCTTAATGACAGCACAACCAGGTTTAACGGTTGTTGTACCTTCAACACCATACGATGCTAAAGGTTTACTGATTTCTTCTATTCGAAATGATAATCCAGTCATTTTCTTAGAGCATTTAAAATTATACCGTTCGTTCCGTGAAGAGGTACCTGAGGAAGCATACGAAATTCCACTAGGTAAAGCGGATGTAAAACGTGAAGGTAAAGATTTAACGATTATTGCCTATGGTTTAATGGTTCACGAAAGCTTAAAAGCTGCAGAAGAGCTGGAAAAAGAAGGTCACTCTGTAGAAGTTATTGATTTACGTACAATTCAACCAATTGATATTGAAACTATTATTGCATCAGTTGAAAAAACAGGTCGTGCAATCGTTGTACAAGAAGCCCAAAAACAAGCTGGTATTGCGGCAAATGTAGTGGCTGAGATTACAGAGCGTGCGATTTTAAGCTTAGAAGCACCTGTACTTCGTGTGGCTGCACCAGATACTGTGTACCCATTCCCACAAGCTGAAGGTGTTTGGTTACCGAACTATAAAGATGTAATGGCAACAGCGAAAAAAGTTTTAACATTCTAACTTCGTTTCAGTAGAAACTTGAAGAACAGTAAATAGAAAGGATGGGTACACATGGCATTTGAATTCAGATTACCGGATATTGGCGAGGGTATTCACGAAGGAGAAATCGTAAAATGGTTCGTTAAAGCTGGAGATACAGTAAAAGAAGACGATATTCTTTGTGAAGTACAAAACGATAAAGCAGTAGTAGAAATCCCTTCTCCAGTAGAAGGGACAGTTGAGGAAGTTTTAGTAGGAGAAGGCACAGTAGCAGTTGTTGGTGATGTCTTAATCCGCTTTGATGCACCTGGCTATGAAGACTTAAAACTAAAAGGCGATGACCATGCTGAGGCGAAAACAGAAGCTCAAGTTCAAGCAACGGCTGAGTCAGGTCAGAAAGTAGAAAAAGCACCTGTTAAAGCTGAGCAGGCTCCGGAAAAGACTCCAGAGAAAGCTCCTGAAAAGTCTGAAGCTGTAGCAGATGACAATAAACGTATCATTGCAATGCCTTCAGTACGTAAATTTGCACGAGACAATGATGTCAATATTCGTGAAGTTAAAGGTACCGGCAAAAATGGTCGTATTTTAAAACAAGATATTGAGAATTTCCTAAATGGTGGAGGCACTGTAGAAGCTGAAGCACAAGTTGCTAATGAAGAAGCTGTTCAACAAGAAACAGCTGTACACGCAGCGCCAGTAGTCCTTGAAGGAGAATTCCCTGAAACACGTGAGAAAATGTCGGGCATTCGAAAAGCGATTGCAAAAGCAATGGTTCACTCGAAACAAACGGCTCCACATGTTACACTAATGGATGAAGTCGATGTAACAGCTCTTGTAGCGCATCGTAAAAAATTCAAAGATATCGCTGCTGAAAAGGGTGTCAAATTAACGTACTTACCATACGTAGTTAAAGCGCTAATTTCAACTTTACGCGAATTCCCAGAATTTAACCGCTCATTAGATGATGCAACTCAAGAAATTATTCAGAAGCACTACTATAATGTTGGTATTGCAGCAGATACAGAAAAAGGCTTATTAGTACCTGTTATTAAGCACGCAGATCGTAAATCTGTGTTTGCGGTATCTAATGAAATTAATGAGTTAGCGACTAAAGCACGTGAAGGTAAGCTTGCACCACATGAAATGAAGGGCGCTTCGATGTCGATTACGAATATCGGCTCTGCAGGAGGACAGTGGTTTACTCCGGTAATTAATCATCCTGAAGTAGCGATTTTAGGTATTGGTCGAATTTCAGAAAAACCTGTAATAAAAAATGGTGAAATTGTAGCCGCACCTGTGTTAGCATTATCATTGAGCTTTGATCATCGTATGATTGATGGAGCCACTGCGCAAAATGCTTTAAATCACTTAAAGCGTTTGTTAAGTGAACCAGAATTATTATTAATGGAGGCGTAACAAAAATGGTAGTAGGAGATTTCCCAATCGAAACAGATACTCTTGTCATTGGTTCAGGTCCTGGAGGATATGTAGCAGCAATCCGTGCAGCTCAAACTGGCCAAAAAGTAACAATCGTTGAAAAAAATGTACTTGGTGGTGTGTGCTTAAACGTAGGTTGTATCCCATCAAAAGCATTAATTTCAGTAGGTCACCGTTTTGAGCATGCTAAACATTCAGATGACATGGGTATCATCGCTTCTGATGTAAAATTAGACTTCTCAAAAGCACAAGCATTTAAAGAAAGCGTTGTTAAAAAATTAACTGGCGGTGTTGAAGGCTTACTTAAAGGTAACAAAGTTGAAATTGTACAAGGTGAAGCTTATTTCGTTGACGCTCATTCAGTACGTATCATCAATGGTGAATCTGCTCAAACTTACACATTTAACAATGTAATTATTGCAACAGGTTCTCGCCCAGTTGAAATTCCAACATTTAAATTCACTGATCGCGTACTAAACTCTACTGGCGCACTTTCTTTACAAGAAGTTCCTGGTAAATTAGTTGTTATCGGTGGAGGCTACATTGGTACTGAGTTAGGTTCAGCTTATGCTAATCTTGGCTCACAAGTAACAATTATCGAAGGCGGAAAAGATATCTTAGCTGGCTTCGAAAAACAAATGACACAAATCGTGAAAAAAGGCCTTAAAAAGAAAGGCGTTGAAATGGAAGTAAACGCATCTGCAAAAGGCGTTGAAGAAACAGAAAACGGCGTAGTAGTAACTTATGAAGTTGGCGGAGAAGAGAAAAAAGTTGAAGCTGACTATGTATTAGTGACTGTAGGTCGTCGTCCAAATACAGATGAAATGGGCCTTGCTGAAATCGGTGTTGAATTCGGTGAACGTGGTCTAATCAATGTTGACAAACAATGTCGTACAAATATTCCAAACATCTATGCAATTGGTGATATTGTAGCAGGTCCTCAACTTGCTCATAAAGCATCTTACGAAGGTAAAGTTGCTGCTGAAGCAATCGCTGGTGAAAAATCAATCGTTGATTATTTAGCGATTCCTGCTGTATGCTTCACAGATCCAGAGATGGCAACAGTTGGTTATAACGAAGATGAAGCAAAAGCTGAAGGCATTGAATACACTGCAGCGAAATTCCCATTCGCAGCAAATGGTCGTGCACTTGCATTAAACCAAACAGAAGGTTTCGTGAAGCTTGTTGCTCGTAAAGAAGATGGCTTATTAATCGGTGCTCAAATCGTAGGTGCTGGTGCATCTGATATGATCGCTGAAATGGGCTTAGCTATTGAAGGTGGCATGACTGCGGAAGATATTGCATTAACAATCCATGCTCACCCAACATTAGGTGAAATTACAATGGAAGCTGCTGAAGTATTACTTGGCAACCCAATCCATATTGTAGCAAAAAAATAATAAAGTTTATGAAAACGGCTATAAAGCATTTGCTTTGTAGCCGTTTAATTTTGTTGAAAAACTATTTTCAAAGTATGGTTCTTCGGCAAAACGAGGAGGTGATTTCCGTTCCGACTGGGCGCTTTCCTGGTGTCCGATGAGCACTTAGGCCAACAGATGTTTTTTGCGCGAAAGCGAAGCGACAGAAACGAGTTGAGAATCGCTGATAACAACAAGAAAATCGCTGATAAAAAGCTGAGAATCGCTGATAACAACGAGAAAATCGCTGATAAAAAGCCGAGAACCGCTGATAGCAACATGAGAACCACCGATAGCATCATGAATCGCTAATAAAATGCCAAGAATCGCGCCCATAAGAAAGCGAGTAAATCACCCTCATTTAACGCGCTACAAAGTTCACAATTGTTTTTCAACACTATGGAACGGCTATAAGCATTTGCTTTGTAGCCGTTTTTTTGTATAGTACTTGTAATTTTGATAAAGTAAATGTATCGAATGAATATTCGAAAAATATAGTTCGATTTAGAATATATAAAGTAATAGACTAGAAGTAGGATCTGCCAGGTAGAACTGGTGAACCAACAGATAGACCTTTCGGAGCGGCGAATAGAGCTGGCGAATCGACGGATAGGGCAAAGCGGTGGATAGAATAAGCGAAATGACGGATAGATATCGGCAACTGACCGCTAGAATTTTGCATATGTAACGGACGCCTACCGAACAAGTGAATTAGAACAAAAAATCGGGGGGAGACAAATGGAACTAGGCTTAAAGGGGAAAGTAGCAGTTATTACAGGTTCAAGTAAGGGAATTGGTTATTACACGGCGATGCAGCTTGTGAAAGAGGGGGCGAAGGTCGTGCTTTGCGCTCGTGGCGAAAAACAGCTCCAAGTGGCCGCTGGGTGTATTAAAAACGAAACAGATGAGGACGTTTTAATTGTCCCAACTGATATTACAAAGGAAAAGGATTGTAAGTACTTAATTGAACGGGCAGTAGAGCATTTCGGTCGCCTTGATATTCTTATAAATAATGCTGGTACAGCTTCAGCAAATCCATTTGAATCGGTTAGTAGTGAGCTATGGCAGGCTGATTTAGATTTAAAAGTGTTTGGTGCTGTCAATTGTTCCAAATATGCTGTACCTCATTTACGTAAGGTTGGTGGCGGTGCAATAGTTAATGTGACTGCGGTAATGGCTAAAACACCACCAGCAAGCTCACTTCCTACTACTGTAAGTCGTGCAGCAGGTCTTGCATTAACGAAAGCTATGAGCAAAGACTTAGGTAAAGACAATATTCGTGTAAATTCTGTTTGTATCGGGCTTATTCGAAGTGATCAAATAGAGAAGAAATGGAAAGAAGAAAAACCGGAGCTTTCGTGGAATGATTATTCTCGCAAAGTAGGTCAAGCGATTCCACTTGGTCGCGTAGGGGATACTCAAGAAGCGGCAAATGTCATTACTTTTTTAGTATCAGATGCAGCTAGCTATGTGACAGGAACTTCTGTAAACATTGACGGCGGTTCAGGTCACGCATTATAGAAGTATGAAGAAAAATGGCTCATCTAACGCCTTTAGGAAAGCGCCTTGTTGGAACGGAAATCAACCACACTTTAGGGTGATGAGCCTGAAAAGTTTGTTAAAAAGTATACAATGTAGTTGATTGGAGTGGTGGCTACTCCTTGGGCTTACCCGATTACTTTCGAGGCTAAATCTCCGGATCAAAGCTCACTTACAGCTCCCCGAAGCATATCGGTGTTAGTGCCGTCCTTCTTCGGCTCCTAGTGCCAAGGAAGTGGACACGGAAAACTGAGAGTAGCTATTATAGAAATAACTCTTTTAAAGGGCGTGTACCGAATGACTAAAAAAATAACACAAGAATATCGTGATTATGTTGTGAAATTAGTAGTAGAAGAAAATCGAAAAGTAACAGAATTATCGTATGAATTAGGGCTTGGGGAATCTTCTATTCATCGCTGGGTAAAAAAGTATCGTGATGCAAAAAAGCAAGAAAATGGCGACGTGAAATATATAACCCCTTCGGAGCTGAAAAAGTTAGAAGCGACTTATGAAAAGAAACTTCGTGACTTAGAAGAGGAGAATGCCATTCTAAAAAAGGCGATGCACATCTTTGCCAAAAACCCGCAGTAGTGTTTGAATTTATTGAAGCGCATAAACGGGAGTTTTCGATTGTAAAGATGTGCCGTGTTCTAAAAGTGTCGACGAGTGGCTATTATAAATGGTTGGCCAACAGGCAGCACCGATAACTGAAAAAGAAGAATATAAAATGAAAGTCACACAAAAAATTAAACAATCGTTTCATGAAAGCTATGGTACGTATGGCAGCCCGCGAGTCCATAAAGATCTGTTGGAATGGGGTTATCCTCTTTCACAAAAAACAGTGGCAAACATCATGCGAGTACTGGAATTGTGCGCAACACAGCCGAGAAGCTATGTGACGACAACAGATTCAAATCATGACGCACTGGTATATCTAATATACTGAACCACATGTTTTATGTGGAAGAACCAGATCAAGTATGTCCGCTTTCTTGACAGAAGACCAAACCTGATCACATTTGGGACTTACCCGATCACTTTTAATGGTTACCTGATTAAAAGTAAGTAAAAGAGGTAATATTTAGCGATGTCTAACAAATGAATATAATTCAAATTTAGACAATCTCTTAACAGGTGTGTTGATTAGGAAAAAATAGGTTTATTTTTGAGTGATTAAAGGATTTTTTGTTGCTCATCACCAAAAGTTGTGGATGACATTTGTTAAAATATATGCCTTGTATATTAGTTGATTGGAGTGTCAAGTTCCGCCGCTAACCAAGCGAATATCGCCGCTAAAGCATCAAGATCCGCCGCTAACCAAGCGAATATCGCCGCTAAAGCATCAAGTTCCGCCGCTAACCAAGCGAATATCGCCGCTAAAACATCAAGTTCCGCCGCTAACCAGGCGAATATCGCCGCTAAAACGAGGCTGGGCGACTCCTTGGGGATAGTGTCACAGATGGGGTAAAACATCACGTCCTGTGATAACGCCTTCGTGACCAACATCCTGTTGTCCCAAGCGGCTCATCGGACGCTCACTGGAAGCTTTGCTTTCGTAGCAGAGCAAAGCTTCCAGTGGGAATGCAAGATGGACGAGACCTTGCACGGAGCGAATGTTTTCAGTGCGAAAATGAAGTGTTAACGTAACGAAAATCAGCTCTTCAAATTAATTTTTTGGTAAAAAATGGTTAATTTACGTTCTTAATCTCTTAATTTATTTCTAGAAGAAGGTGGCTTAAAGTGTTTTTATACCACCTTCTTTTTCTATTGTTTTCCTAAAATTATAATAGACAGAAAATTCCTACAGATGTAGAATGAATGTAATAGGGGGTGAAATGTGGCGAAATGTTGAACGAGAATTTTGCTGCGATGTTTAAGAGAATAGTTCGTATTATTGTTCAGATTGGGATACTCAATATTTATTATTACATTGGTGAAGGTATTGTATCTTTATTACATGTACCTCTTCCAGGAAGCATAATTGGATTACTATTATTAGCACTTTCACTCATTTTTAAAATTATTAAAGTAGAATACATTCAAGATGGAGCGGGCTTTTTAATTGGTGTATTAACATTGTTTTTCATTCCTGCAACAGTAGGAGTGATTGACTATCCAGAGCTTTTGTCAACAACTGGTCTGTTGATCATTCTAGCAATTATAGCTAGCACATTAATCTCCATTTATGTTACAGGGATAGTTAGTCAAATTATCGAGAAAAAAGAGCTGGCTAAAAAAGAAACAGAAGCTATTGCTGAGGATGGAGAGGGGGAATTAACTGTTGACTGAAATTATTGTTGTTATGGGAACTATTGTGTTGTTCGTGTTATTTACAAAGCTATATCAGCGTTACCCACATCCTTTAATGATTCCACTAGTGACGACAACCATTGTCAGTATCATCATTTTATTAGCCTTCAATATCCCATATTCTACATATTTGGAGGGGGGCAAGTGGCTTCAAAAAATGCTAGGTCCAGCCGTTGTAGCGCTTGCATATCCTCTATATAATCAGCGCGCTATTATTATAAAGTATAAGTATTCTATTTTGTCAGGTATTTTTATCGCCATGATTACGGGCTTAGTGACAATATTCATTATGCTGAAATGGATTGGTGTCAATGACAGCTGGATGCTGACAGCTTTGCCTAAATCATTAACGACACCTGTTGGTATGCAGGTGAGTGAGACAATTGGCGGCATTCCACCATTAACAGCGGTGTTTGTAATGCTGGCAGGGTTTGTAGGCGCTATTATCGGACCGTTAGTCATTAAATACGGCAAAATTGACTCAGCCGTTAGTAGAGGTGTCGCGGTAGGTAGTGCTTCACATGGCGTTGGACTTGTTAAATTAAGAGAATACGGGGAACAGGAATTATCAGTAGGCTCGTTATCTATGGGCTTATCAGCAATTATTGGCGCATTTTTATGCCCGTTATTTGTCTATTTATTTATCTGACTACTCCCACAGCTAAAGCAGCGGGGTTCTTATATACTTAAGAGAAGCGTTACAAAGCTCTCCACAGATGGTGTTGCCATGGCCTGTGTACAACATCTTTGATTTATCTTCTGTTCTATAAGACTTTCTTATTTACACAACCGATGTTGTGTTGGCAATAAGTTTTAACGAAGGCAGGTAGCTCTACCTACGGGGGAATAGCCCTCACTTGATTTGTTTGATACCCATGCTAAGAGGGAATGTTTTCTTTACTTGTTTCAAGTCTTCTATATGTTGATTGTGTAACTCTAAAAAGGTAGTAAACGTTTTATTGCATAAGTCTTGATTCGTTTGTTGTAAATTTGGTTCACTATTCATCAGTAAAAACGCACTATATAAATCTCGTTGTACAAGATGACTTCCAATTTGACTCCAACGTTGATGGAGTTTTTTCTTTTCATAACGATCCGTCACATGGTTATACTGACTGGCTCTAAAGGTGATCGTATTTACTTTCTGTATCGTTTGCTTTGTGTAACCAAGTTTTTGATGGATGATTTCCACTAGCATCGCAGGGGCATGATTCCCAATGCTTTTTCCAAAACGCTTTTTGGATTGGAATTTGCCCTGTATATTTGTTTTCGTTTCTTTTGTACGCTTTGCTAATCCTTTAAAATGCATGGTTTCGATGTACACTTCATCGCCAAGAGACAAGATTTTATTGGCTAACGCACCATGTTTTTCTTTGATGTAGGAAGCTTTCTTTCTATATAATTCTTTTATTTGTTTTTTTGTTTTTTGATAGTTTTTACTAGATGTCCAACGGAGTTTGACGCCATGTTTAATAGTACCATCCTTGTTGAAATTGTTAGGATTGGTACTTCTACGACTTCTATCCAATTTGCGTAATAAACGTCTTTTTTGTTTCTCCAATAAAGGTACTTCTGGCGCAAGTTGTTGGATGAAAACGGTTTCTTCTGAAACAACCGCAATGGTAGAAGGACCAATGTCAATACCTACCCGTTTTTGTTTTTGATAGGAATGGCGAAAGGCTCCTGTAGATGAAATTCTCTTTGCAGGAGGAACCCCATCCATCACGAGTTGTACGTAAAAAGTATGAATTCCACGAATCACTTTTTTGACTAGACGACAATATTTAATGGTATGAAGAGCAAGGGATTCTTCTACAAATAAATCTTGTTTGCGAATACGAACAGGAAGGGTTAATCCATTCCAATAGACAACATTCTCTTTAAATCGAATGCCTGCTTTATTAGATTTCCCTTCTACAGAATGAAGCATTCCGTAACGTTTAAAGTGTGCTTTGCTCCCTTTAAATAGAACATCCTGAACCGCTTTCCAGACAGTAGAGGCGATTTTCTGGGAAGTATTGCTATCTATATGTTTTTTATAGTTATGTTGATGCTTTTTAATATACGCATGCAGTTGATTTTCACTTAATCCAAAAGATTGACGAATGGTATCTAATTCTTTTGCGGTCTGCTTCAACTCCTCTTCTGAATCATTAGATTTTTTCGCTTTTTGGTAGCAACGTAATTGTTTTCGATAGTGTTTTGATTCTTGCATGAAAGTATATTGTTTTACTGCATAAGACAAGGTTGTATTATAGAGTGTACGGGCAATTTCAAAACGTTTTAATAGGATATCCTTTTGCCACGTATCTATAAGTAACTTGAGTTCTATAATAAAACAATCTTTTTTCGATTTCGTCATTACCCGTCACTCCTTTATTTTTTTGATTATTCACAATATACAACGAAAACGTATGTTCTGTAAAGAAAAAAGCACTTCATTCCGCCCACCCTCTGAAGAAGTGGGCTTCCTGAAGGTCAATTCTGTGAAAAAATACTAAAAATCAACTAATAAAAGTCCTATATCATTGAAAGGAACTAATCGTTGCGAATTTGCAAATAATAGCTTCTAGAGTAATGTATAATAACCGATTATCATTTAATCAATATCTATTAGCTGGAGGTTGAGAATAATGAATTTAGATAATCGTTTGAAGGGATTGAGAGAACAACATAACTACACGCAGGATGATGTTGCGGATTTTTTAAATATTTCACGACAATCCGTTTCTAAATGGGAGTTGGGTAAGGGGTATCCTGATATTGATAATTTTATAAAGCTGAGTGATTTATATGAGGTTTCTCTAGATCAGCTTATTATAGGAGAGGAAAAATATCATAAAACCGCAGTCTATCATTCGAGTGAATCCAATCATAAAACAACCGGGGATTTTTTTGTGGCATTATTGGTGGCTTATTTTCCCTGTATTATGCATGCTCTATCCTTTAAGGTAATTGTATTAAGAAAAGCTACCCCATTTTTATAGAGGTAGCTTCGTAATTAAATGATTGGTTTGCGTTCTTTTATGACGCGAATTGTTTTTAGTGTTGTATCTTCTGGTCCTTGAACTGGTAAACCAGCTTCAATATTCATTTGAATGTAACGAATATTTTCTTGGGTAATTATTTCCCCGGGAATAAAAATAGGAATACCAGGAGGATATACCATTATGAATTCTGCACAAATGCAATTATCTGCTTCTGCCAGAGGAACAACTTCAGTATCTGCATAAAATGCATCACGAGGTGACATGGCAAGTGCTGGAATATCTGGAACATTAACGATTGCTTCAGTAATAGCAGCCTCTGAATCAAATGCTTTAGACATACGACTAAGTGCATTGATAAGGAGGTTAATTTCCTTTTTCGTATCAGCTAATGTCACTAAACATAAAATATTATATAGATCAGACAACTCTACTTCGATATTAGCATTGTGACGAAGCCATTCTTCAGCTTGATGACCAGAAATGCCTAAATCCTTAACACTTATCAATAGTTTTAACGGATCCATATCATAAGTTGCAGATGATTTTAATTTTTCTTTACCAGCGCATTTTAAATGCGGAATTTGGTTAATGCGTTTTCGGGCATCTTTAGCTAAACGAAGTGCATCATCGATTAAATCATAGCCATGAATTGCTAGTTGACGTCGAGCTGTGTCAAGCGAAGCGAGTAATGGATAAGATGTCGATGTTGTTGTTAGCATTGAGAAAACCGCTTGTACACGTTTTGCAGAAACAAGACCTTCACGAACATTTAGAATCGACGTTTGTGTCATGGAGCCACCAAGCTTATGTACGCTTGTAGCTGCCATATCGGCACCTGCCTCCATCGCAGAATAAGGAAGCTCATCATGGAACTTAATGTGTACTCCATGAGCTTCATCAACAACTACTGGGATATTACGGCTATGGACTATTTCAACAATACGTTTTAAATCAGCTGTAAAGCCGTAATATGTTGGATTAATAACAAGAACTGCTTTTGTATCCGGATAAGCATTTAAAGCTTTTTCGACAGCTTCAGGCGATATTCCATGAGAAATACCATACTCACTATCTACTTCAGGATGAATAAAAATCGGGATTGCACCAGCGAAAACAATCGCCGACATTATTGATTTATGAACATTCCGTGGCACTAGAATCTTATCACCTGGACCAACGACGGTCAGAATCATCGTCATGATGGCGCCACTAGTACCTTGAACGGAAAAGAATGTGTGATCAGCACCAAAGGCTTCGGCAGCAAGTGCTTGCGCTTCCTTAATTGCGCCTTTCGGTGAATGTAAATCGTCTAGTGGAGCAATATTAATTAAATCAATAGATAAAACGTTGTCGCCGACGAATTCTCGGAAAGCAGGATCCATACCTTGCCCTTTCTTATGGCCTGGGATATGGAACTGAATTGGATGTCTGTTCCGATGTTTAAGTAATACGTCGAACAATGGAGTCTCTAATTGTGACAACGCAGGTACCACCTCACTTTATAATATCTAAGAAAACAAATGAATTATAGCACCTAATGACGCGAAAAAATAGACTTTTACATAAAAAAAATAAAAGGAATTTTTAATCATTTCGAGAAGTTAGTATTGTACGAAAGGGGAGGTATTATGAATTGGAATACACGTGTGACGGAACTTTTAAATGTTAAATACCCAATTATTCAGGGGGGATTAGCCTATTTAGCATATGCTGATTTAGCAGCGGCGGTGTCGAATGCTGGAGGGCTGGGACAAATAACAGCAATGAGTTTACGAGATCCTGACTTATTGCGCGCAGAGATTCATAAAGTACGGACATTAACAGATAAACCTTTTGGTGTAAACTTTGCAATTGGTATGTATGGCACTGGTTATGAGGATATGGTGCGTGTTGCAGTGGAAGAAAAGGTGCCAGTTGTTACGATGACTGGAGGGAATCCTGCACCCATTTTCGATATATTGGCAGGAACGGATATAAAAAAATTAGTACTAGTAGCTGCACGTAGGCAAGCTCAAAAGGCGGAACAACTTGGAGCAGATGCTGTGATGGTAGTTGGACAAGAAGGTGGTGGCCATCTCGGACGTGATGATGTAGGAACAATGGTGCTTGTGCCTCAAGTTGTAGATAGTGTGAAAATTCCTGTTATTGCTTCTGGTGGGATTGGTGACGGAAGAGGCTGGTTAGCAGCACATGCACTAGGAGCCGAGGGAATTGAAATGGGAACGCGTTTTATTGCAACTAAGGAATGTGTCGATGCATCTGAGGCTTATAAAGAGGCACTACTTGCAAGTTCTGAAGCAGATACAACAATTATTAAGCGTTCTATTGGGGCCCCAGCAAGAGCGTTACGCAATGGTTTTACCGAAAAGATTTTAGAAATTGAGCAAATGACACCAACTTATGAGGCGTTGAAAAATTATATTAGTGGCACTGCCAATAAGCGCTTTATTTATGATGGTGAGAAAGATGAAGGATTTGGTTGGGCTGGACAAGTTACAGGGATGATTCATGATATTCCAACAGTTGAGGAGCTTATCACTCGAATGGTTGCAGAAGCAGAAAGTATCCGGGTAAAATGGGGGAAGTAACTTAAAGGTGGTTATGTCCAATGGAATATTCTTATCCGTTTTCAATTGATTGGTCGACTGAGGAAATTGTCGATGTTGTTCAATTTTTTGAAGCGATTGAGCAAGCCTATGAAAAAGGCGTTAAACGTGAAGTAATGATGGCGAAATACCGCCGTTTTAAAGAGATTGTTCCTTCACAAGCTGAGGAAAAATCAATTTTTCGTGAATTCGAAGAAGCAAGTGGCTATGTCAGTTACTCTGTTGTTAAACAAACAAAAGAAGCAGCTGATGGGACGATTATTAAAGTTGCACCGAAGCAACGACGTTAAAAAAGTGGACGTGAGTTTATTCTCACGTCCGCTTTTTTTATCTTCTAGTTTTACGTGTTAAAAATAAGTGATGTACATACACTACATACAATAAAAGTATAAGGTTAGTATGTCACATGACCCGAAGTACAATACTTCATACTTTATTTTCCAACAATGATGTTATAAATAGGAAGTAAACTACTGAAAGTTTCTTCCGTAATTTGATGAAGTTCACTAGCGGACAGCTTGATTGCTTGTTCTCTTGGAATATGTCGACCGACTAAAAATTCACCTTTTTTAACATCGCGCAAACGATTAAGCAATTCATCTAGCTTGTCTTCCTTTGCATCTTCCATGGAGATTGCTGCAGGAGACATATGATCCCCAGAAACAATAAAATCATTAGGAAGTTGCTGTAGCAATGTTTTGTTGGCAATTAAACGTTCTGCCATCACATTTTTTTGTGGAGCTTCATAAATAATAGCTAAGACGATGAATAAATGTGTGCTCCAAAGACCAATCTGAAAGTGAGGTAATGATTTATAACCTCTTTTGTAAGGAGCAAAGGCAACCCAGCTGTCTTTTGGAGGATTTACGGTTCTACGTGCATGCTTCGCCACATGAGGATAAAATTCTTCTCCAAGATGACTTGAAAAGAAGGAAGAAAAATCCTCTCCAAGCAGTTGGAATTTAGGTCGTACAGATGAAATTAACGCTTCCATTCTCTGGTCTAATCCATCTATTTGAAAAACATTGAAGTCTTTATTAGTCCATTTAATTTTCTGCAATTTTATTAACTCCTTTCGATTTATAAGGTTTATTTTATTAGGAAAATGGGAAAAAATCTTATAACAAGAACTTTAAAATAAAAAAAAGGAAGTGATTTTTATGAAACCAATCGTAAAAATTATACGTAAAGTTGACATTGAAAAGCAATATGAACACATTTTACAATTAGAATTAGATTATGAATTAGCTTCTCTATTCTCTGCAATGAATGAAAAAAATGAACTTGAAATTGAAAAAAGTAAAAAACGTCTGGCTGAAATTCAGCTGGAACTTGAAAGTTTGCACGCCTATGCGTAATAGAAATTTTATACCCATTTGAAAAATCACTTGCTGAATATTCCGACAGCAGGTGATTTTTATTGTTATAAAGGGTAAAATAGACAGTATATCTTAAAGGGAAATTTTTTAGGGAAGTACTATATGCTACGTATTAACAAAACATCATGAGAAATAAAGGCCTAAGCACAAAGCCGGTTCTGGACGCAATTATACCGAGGTATAATTGATGTAGGCTAAAGCGCAGTGCCTTTTCTTATATTTGAAGGGTGGGTTTTTATGGATTTACAACAAATTGATCAATTTGCGAAAAGTATTATATTTGAAGCGGGAAGGCGTATTCGAGATGCTTTTTCGTACAATCTAGTTATCGAGACAAAATCAGATGCAAATGACCTTGTCACAAATATTGACCGTGAAACTGAATTATTCTTTATTGAAAAAATACGCGCTTTGGATCCAACTCACAAAATTTTAGGGGAAGAGGGAATGGGAGAAAAAGTAGAGTCGTTAGAAGGTGTTGTATGGATTATTGATCCAATAGACGGCACGATGAATTTTGTTAAACAACATCGACATTTTATGATTTCTATCGGTATTTTTATTAATGGGGTAGGTAAGCTAGGTTACATATTTGATGTAATGCGTGAAGATTTATTTTATGCAATTGCAGGCGAAGGGGCATGGTACAATGACTCACCATTGCGTAAATTGCAATCAGTCAAAATAGAGGAATCGGTCATTGGTATAAACGCACACTGGGTAGCCCCAAATCGCCATATTCACCATGAAAAAGTAATTGAAATGATTCGGAAAGTACGTGGTACAAGGTCGTATGGTTCAGCAGCAATGGAAATAGCGTTTGTTGTTAGTGGTAAACTAGATGCTTATGTATCGATGCGACTATCACCATGGGATATTGCAGGAGGTACCATTATTGCTAAGGAAGTTGGTGCCATCACCACTAATTTACATGGGGAAGGCTTTGATTTTCTACATCAGGATACTTTTATCATTGCCAATCCTTCTATTCACAAAGAGCTGTTAGAAAAATATATTGTGCCTTATGAATAAAAAAGGAGCCGTCTATTTTTTAGACAGGCTCCTTCTTACTTATTAAAGTAATCCTTGCTCACGCAGTTTACGTTTTAATTTAAAGGCTGTCATAAAAATGACACAAGTAGCCACAATGCCTGCTATAATACCAAAACCACTACCAGCTGCTACAGAATAGCCAATAGAACACATTGCTAAAACAGCTGCTAATGCGAAAATGCCCATTACGAATTTTGCACGATTCATAGCCGAGCCTCCTAATATGAAAAATTTGTAATTCAAATATATTTTTTTAGAATGATGTAAATTCTAATAAGGACATTTCTATCCTTCTTGTGCTATAATATCACAGTTAAACATTCGAAAAAAGAATATGGAGTGGAATAATGACAAACTTACGTCAAGATCTTCGCAATATCGCAATTATCGCCCACGTTGACCATGGTAAAACTACCTTAGTCGACCAATTATTAAAACAATCAGGTACATTCCGTTCAAACGAACATGTTGAAGAACGTGCAATGGACTCTAACGATATCGAACGCGAACGTGGTATTACAATTTTAGCTAAAAATACTGCAGTCAACTATAACGGAACTCGTATCAACATCCTTGATACGCCTGGACACGCCGACTTTGGTGGTGAGGTAGAACGTATTTTAAAAATGGTAGATGGTGTTTTACTAGTTGTCGATGCGTATGAAGGTTGTATGCCGCAGACACGCTTCGTACTAAAAAAAGCGTTAGAACAAAAACTTACACCAATTGTGGTTGTTAATAAAGTAGATAAAGACTCAGCTCGTCCACTAGAAGTAGTAGATGAAGTATTAGAATTATTCATTGAGCTAGGTGCAGATGATGATCAATTAGACTTCCCTGTAGTTTATGCTTCAGGAGTAAATGGAACTGCTTCACTTGATGCAGATCCAGCGAAACAAGAAGAAAACATGCAATGTCTATTTGAGAAAGTAATCGAATCTATTCCAGCACCTGTTGATAATTCAGCAGACCCATTACAATTCCAAGTAGCTTTACTTGATTATAATGACTATGTTGGCCGTATCGGTATCGGTCGTGTATTCCGCGGTACAATCGAAGTTGGTCAACAAGTAGCACTTATGAAATTAGATGGCACAGTCAAACAATTCCGTGTTACTAAAATCTTTGGCTTCTTTGGCTTAAAACGTGAAGAAATTCAATCAGCAAAAGCTGGTGATTTAATTGCCGTTTCAGGTATGGAAGACATCAACGTTGGTGAAACTGTATGTCCTGTAGAACACCAAGAAGCTTTAACACCGTTACGCATTGATGAACCGACTTTGCAAATGACTTTCTTAGTAAACAATTCACCATTCGCAGGTCGCGAAGGTAAATTTGTAACAGCACGTAAAGTAGAAGAACGCTTACGTTCACAACTTCAAACGGACGTTTCTTTACGCGTTGAAGATACAGATTCTCCAGATGCTTGGACTGTTTCTGGACGCGGTGAGCTTCACCTATCTATCCTTATTGAAAATATGCGTCGTGAAGGCTTTGAGCTACAAGTATCAAAACCACAAGTAATCATCCGTGAAATTGATGGAGTAAAATGTGAGCCATTTGAACGTGTACAAATTGATGTTCCAGAAGAAAATGTTGGATCAATTATCGAATCAATCGGTACTCGTAAAGGTGAAATGTTGGATATGGTTAACAATGGCAATGGCCAAGTTCGTTTAACATTCTTAGTGCCTGCACGTGGTTTAATTGGTTACACAACTGAATTCATGTCAATGACTAAAGGTTTCGGTATCATCAACCATACTTTCGATTGCTACCAACCATATATTCCAGGTCGTATTGGTGGTCGTCACCAAGGTGTGCTTGTGTCAATGGAAACTGGTAAATCGACAACTTATGGTATGATGCAAGTAGAGGACCGTGGTACACTATTTGTAGAACCAGGTACTGAAATTTATGAAGGTATGATTGTTGGTGAAAATACACGTGATAATGATATCACTGTAAACATTACAAAAATGAAGCAAAAAACGAATGTTCGTTCTGCGACAAAAGATGCGACAAACGTAATTAAAAAGCCGCGTTTATTAACTCTAGAAGAAGCATTAGAATTTTTAACTGATGATGAGTACCTAGAAATCACGCCAGAATCTATTCGCCTTCGTAAACAAATTCTAGACAAAAACGAACGTGAGAAAGCAGCGAAAAAATTAAAAAACGCTGAAAAATAATTTTTTGCTTCCACGAAAGGAAGAGGAGTCTTGTCTATTAAGTCCGCTTTATTGGGTGAACTGAATTTTATTCAAGTTGCTGCACAGACAAATGCAGAGGAAACAGCAGATGCCTATGAAAAAATGGCAGGGATTACGCGTTTTTTATATGAAAACTTACCTAGCAAAGAAATGGCAGGTTATGTTCTGTTTGCTCTAGTGTTTTTGCTCTCTGCACTTGTTTATAAACTAGGCTTTGCAAAGAAATTAAAACTATCACAAAATATTGTTATTTATACTTTCCTGTTTTTAGGGTGTACTTTATTAACATTTTTTGCGTTATATCTTCCGATGGTTGAAGGTCTTATTGTAGCGGCATTAATTTTAATCGTCTATAAAACACGTTTATGGCGCGAAAAAAGAGAAGAGCAACAAGCTGCTAATCAGTAAAATAACTTTACCTTAATAGAAACAGTCTTAGCGATGAAGAGCTAAGACTGTTTTCTTTTTTTTAAAAAGAAGGAGATCAATGTTTCGACAAGCTTCAAATTGTGCTAGTAAAAGTGACGGGAAGAAGAGGCAAAGTGACAGAAAGAATCGAAGCGACGGATAGAAAAACCAAAGCGACGGATAGAAGAGTTGAAGTGACGGAAAGAACAGCTGAAGTGACGGATAGAAAAGTCAAAGCGACGGATAGCAATCGAAGTGACGGAAAGAAGAGCCGAAGCGACGGAAAGAAGAGTTGAAGCGACGGAAAGAATGGCAAAATTGACGGAAAGAATCGAAGTGACGGATAGAATGGCCAAAGTGACGGAAAGAACAATCGAAGTGACGGATAGAATGGCCAAAGCGACGGATAGCCATCGAAGCGACGGAAAGAAGAGTCGAAGTGACGGAAAGAATAGTCGAAGTGACGGATAGAAAAGCCGAAGCGACGGAAAGAACAATCAAAGCGACGGATAGAAAAGCCAAAGCGACGGATAGCAGTCGAAGTGACGGAAAGAAGAGCCGAAGCGACGGAAAGAACAATCGAAGCGACGGAAAGAATGGCAAAAGTGACGGAAAGAATCGAAGTGACGGATAGAATGGCCAAAGCGACGGAAAGAACAATCGAAGTGACGGAAAGAAGAGCCAAAGCGACGGAAAGAATCGAAGTGACGGATAGAATGGCCAAAGTGACGGAAAGAAGAGCCGAAGCGACGGATAGAAAAGCCAAAGTGACGGATAGCAATCGGAGCGACGGAAAGAATAGTCGAAGTGACGGATAGAATGGCAAAAGTGACGGAAAGAATCGAAGTGACGGATAGAATGGCCAAAGCGACGGAAAGAACAATCGAAGTGACGGAAAGAAGAGCCAAAGCGACGGATAGAAAAGCCAAAGTGACGGATAGCAATCGGAGCAACGGAAAGAATAGTCGAAGTGACGGATAGAATGGCCAAAGTGACGGAAAGAAGAGCCGAAGCGACGGAAAGCACAATCGAAGTGACGGATAGAAAAGCCAAAGCGACGGAAAGCCATTGAAGTGACGGAAAGAATAGTCGAAGTGACGGAAAGAAGAGCCAAAGCGACGGAAAGCACAATCGAAGTGACGGATAGAATAGCCAAAGCGACGGAAAGAATCGGAAGTGACGGATAGAAAAGCCAAAGCGACGGAAAGAACAATCAAAGCGACGGATACAGCATCAACCCAACACTTGTGGTAGAACAAATTTAAAAGATAGGCACCGAAATCTTCCGATATGAATAAGTTAATGTCGATAGGCTTATTTTCATCAATCGAGGAGGAAATGAAATGCGTTGGCTTAAAAAAGGTTTATTATTTAGTGTTATTGCTTTGTTACTCCTTTCTTTGACAGCGTGTAATAAAACGAAGCTTGAAAAGGTCAAAGTTGGAGAGGTGACGCGCTCGATTTTCTATGCGCCGCAGTATGTAGCGCTTGAAAAAGGGTACTTCGAGGATGAAGGGCTTTCTGTTGAGCTACAGACTATTGCAGGTGGCGATAAGACCATGACGGCATTACTTTCTGATGGCATTAATATTGCTTTAGTTGGGTCGGAAACTTCTGTATATGTAACGCTTCAAGGCCCCAATGATCCGATTCAAAATTTTGCACAGTTAACACAAACAGATGGCACATTTTTAGTTGCGCGAGAAAAGATGGATAATTTTTCATGGGATCAATTAAAAGGCACTACATTTTTAGGGCAACGTAAGGGTGGAATGCCACAAATGGCAGGAGAGTTTGTACTGAAAAAGCATGGCATTGATCCTGCGAGTGATTTAACACTCATTCAAAATATTGATTTTGCTAATATTTCTACAGCTTTTGCTTCTGGAACAGGGGACTTTGTGCAACTATTTGAACCAACGGCGAGTATTTTTGAGAAAGAGGGTAAAGGCTATATTGTTGCTTCATTTGGCACTGAATCTGGACATTTACCTTATACATCGTTTATGGCGAAAAGCAGCTATTTGAAGGACGAAGCGAAGACAGTGCAAGGTTTTACAAATGCATTGAAACGAGCGCAGGATTTTGTGCAAAAAGAGAGTGCGGCCGAAATAGCAAAAATTATTCAGCCATACTTTGAAAACGTAGATGTTGCCTTAATTGAAACTGTGGTAGAGCGTTATAAATCACAAGGTTCCTATGCGACAGATCCTATTTTGGAGAAGGAGGAATGGGATAATTTACAAACGATCATGGAGGAAGCGGGTGAACTTCCTCAACGGGTGGATTATGAAAAGCTTGTGAATACAACCTTTGCTAAAAAGGCTGCTGAGTAATATGGAATTTTTAAAACTAGAAAATATTCACCATAGCTATTTTTCAAGTACGCAGGCGAAGGAAGTTTTACGTGATATCAATTTAGATATTCGTGAAGGTGAGTTTGTATCTTTTATAGGGCCGAGTGGATGTGGGAAAACAACGTTATTATCAATTATTGCGGGTTTATTTTCGTCTACTGAAGGCAAGGTATACATTGATGGTGAGGAGATTTCAGCACATAATCAGTCTCTCATTGGCTACATGCTTCAACAAGATTATTTATTTCCTTGGAAAACCATTGAGGAAAATGTCACAATTGGTTTGAAAATCATGGAGCGAAGTAATAAGACACATAAAGTGACTGCAAATGGACTTTTGCAAGAAATAGGTTTACCGCATGTAGGGAACAATTATCCGAAAGAGTTATCTGGTGGTATGCGTCAACGAGTGGCGCTTGCAAGAACTTTAGCGGTAAACCCTAAAATTTTACTGCTAGATGAGCCGTTTTCGGCACTTGATTATCAGTCTAAATTAAAGCTTGAGGACTTGGTTGTTGAAACTTTAAAGTCCTATCAAAAAACAGCGATTCTTGTGACACATGATATTGGTGAAGCAATTGCGATGAGTGAACGGGTATTTCTATTCTCAGCAAATCCAGGTACATTGCATAGAGTATTTGAAATACCTGAGGCTTTACGAAAGCTATCACCTTTTGATGTTCGACAGCATCCAGCATATTCAGATGTATTCCAAATTATTTGGAAGGAGCTGGAGAGTCTTGGATAACACATTATATAAACAGTATCAGCAAATGCTTAAAAAAGAAAAACGTTTTGTTCGATTATATCAACTTATTATTTTACTCGCATTTTTTGGAGGTTGGGAGTTACTTTCAAGGTTTGGATGGATTGATCGTTTAATTTTTAGTTCACCAACGCATGTATGGCACACATTAGTAGAAAAAGTGAGTGACGGTTCTTTAACACTTCACGTTGGTGTTACTTTAATGGAAACGATTATTGGTTTTATTGCCGGAACACTCCTCGGTACATTAATAGCAATAGTATTGTGGTGGTCACCGATGATATCAAAGGTACTTGATCCATATTTAGTTATTTTAAACGCTATGCCAAAAGTTGCTTTAGGCCCAATTTTAATAGTTGCCCTTGGTCCTGGTTACTTTTCAATTATTGCGATGGGGGCGTTGATTTCAATTATTATTACGACCATCGTAGTTTATACAGCTTTTAAAGGAGTAGATCCAAACTTTAGTAAAGTATTACAAACTTTTGGTGCGACGAGATGGCAAATATTTAAAGAAGTCATTTTGCCAGCTTCTTTTCCAACAATCATTTCTACTCTGAAGGTAAATGTAGGTTTATCTTGGGTAGGTGTCATTGTTGGCGAATTTTTAGTCTCCTCGAAAGGACTAGGTTATCTAATTATTTATGGTTTCCAAGTGTTTAACTTTAATCTTGTGCTCATGTCACTTCTCATCATCGCATTTTTTGCGACAATTATGTATCAGGTTGTCGAATTGATTGAGAAGATGTTAGTAAAAAATAATGGTTAAATGGTTAAAGGAGGTGTCTCGAATAATGAGTCACCTCCTTCATGTTGATAATATTCCGATAAAAGCTGAAATTGTTCCGATAAATCGAGATAATATTCCGATAAAAGCTAAAATTGTTCCGATAAAATGAGATTTTGTTCCGATAAATCTTGGCGAGTAGCCTGAACGATAAAGGAGGTGACTCAAATAATGAGTCACCTCCTTTGGCTGATCAGTTAAAATTCTTTATCCATTTGTGGTGAAGTACGATAAAAACGGAAATTCCCAGTTTCGACGCGTGTAATAGTATTTTCTTTAATACGATCATGACATGTTTCACACATATACGTATGAATTGGTCGATTGCGTAATTTTTTTGCTAACGGTAAATTATCATCTAAATTGTTAATTGTATCGCAAATGACACATTTTACGCGCATTGCATTCCCTCCTACTCGGCACGAATAGCTAATACATTTTTGATAGGGTTGTCTACATTTGAACCGTCTCTAAATAATACATGGACAGGGCCACCTTCTAGTAAAGGCTTACCATCTTGGCTGTATTGTAAAATTAATGTATGAGCTTCTTCGATTGTAAATGGACATTCTTTACCACCTTCGCATTCAATGACGATTGTTGTCGCTTCAGGTCTGATTTCAGCATTTTTCAAGAAGTGACATAATTCGATTCCGAAAGTACCAGTTTCCATCCCTTTGCGGTCAAATTTTCGTTCTGATTTTAATGTTGGTGGGAATGTAGCTCCTTCCATAATCTCACGTGACCAGTGTGCACCTACCTCACGCATATATTTAATATCTGAATCTTCTTCAGCTTGTTGTGAGATGAAGTACGTTTTTAAATCTAATTTACGATCATCGAAAATCCAAACAGTGGGATCTAATGTTAATTGGAATGTAACTGCTCCCTTAATAGGAATTATTGTTTCCATAGTAGAAATCCTCCTCAAATCTTGTATATCCATGAAATAGTATAACGCTAATGGCTAGAGATAATAAAGAAATATAATTTGATTTCTTTATTTTCCAATGAAGACACTTGCATTTTTAACGACTAGAAGATAAACTTTATTAAGATAGAATCGAAGAAATATCAGATAATGGGGGCGTCCTCATGGATACGAAATCACAAACTTCTTTTCAAGAGAAGGCTTTGGAGCTTTTAGTTGCTGATGCAGACAAAATCGCTCGCCTTATTCGAGTACAGATGGAGCATTTAACAATGCCACAATGCCCTTTATATGAAGAAGTATTAGATACACAAATGTTCGGCCTTTCACGTGAAATTGACTTTGCTGTGAAGCTTGGACTCATTGAACGCGAAAAAGGCAAAGAAATTCTCGATTCACTCGAGAAAGAACTTTCTGTACTACATGACGCGTATACAGACAAATAAAAAGAAAAAACTCAAACGCGATTTGCGATTTGAGTTTTTTTTCTAGAACGAGGTTTTCCTATGAAACAATACTTAAAACGTTATGCACGAAATTTTGATTACCCATTATTTATAACAGTCCTATTATTAAGCTTATTTGGTTTAGTGATGATTTATAGTTCAAGTATGATGGTAGCCATCGTACAAAAGGGGGCAGCACCCGATTATTTTTATCAAAAACAGGTTACTAATTTAATTGTAGCTTCCTTTGGGTTTTTAGCGGCTGCATTTTTCCCGTACAAGCATTATGCCAATAAGAATATTATGCTGTTTCTTACCGTCGTTCTTGCCGTGCTATTTACTTGGTTAAAAGTAGCCGGTCATGGTGCAGAAGATGTAGGATCTCAGAGTTGGATACGTATTCCAGGTCTGGGGAATTTTCAGCCTTCCGAATATGCTAAACTATTTATAATTTTATATTTTTCCGCGGCTTTTTATCGGAAAGGACAAAAATATACCTTTGAGAAGCTACAACCAACAGAAATTTTTTATCCAATATTCCTCTGGATTCTTGTTGTTGCTTGCGTAGCTTTTGAAACCGATTTAGGAGCTGTTATTATTCTTTGTGGTATTGCCGTATCTGTTGTAGCGGCAAGTGGTATTCCTTTTAAAACGTTTTGGAAGTTTTTCGGGGTATTAGGGGCATTTGGCACGGCCATCCTTGGTTTACTATGGTTATTTAAAGGTGAACTGTTACAGGGTAACCGTAAAGGCCGAATTCTATCTTATTTTAATCCGTTTGAATATGAAAATGATATGGGGCACCAAGTAGTAAATAGTTATTATGCAATTGGCGGAGGCGGTTTAGATGGAAGAGGTCTCGGTCAATCTGTTCAAAAATTGGGGTATTTACCTGAACCACAAACCGATTTTATTATGGCGATTATAATGGAAGAACTAGGTATTTGGGGTGTGATAATCGTCTTAGGTGGTCTAGGATTTATTGTATATAAAGGATTTTCAATTGCATTGCGTACAAAAGATCCACTAGCACGTATGATTGCGGCTGGTATTGCGAGCTGGATTGGCTGGCAAACGTTTATTAACCTTGGGGGTGTAACTGGGTTAATCCCGTTAACTGGTGTAACGCTACCTTTTATTAGCTATGGCGGGACATCTATAATAATTCTATCTATAGCCATGGGAATATTGATCAATGTTTCTATGTTTGAAAAGATAGAGAGAAAAAAATCACAATCATAAAGGGGGATATCTATGGAATCAATTAATAAGATTCTTGTAGCCAATCGGGGAGAAATTGCAATTCGTATTTTCCGTGCATGTACGGAACTGCATATCCAAACTGTGGCCATTTATTCGCGGGAGGATAGTGGGGCATTTCATCGCTTTAAAGCAGATGAGGCCTATTTAGTAGGGGCTGGCAAGAAACCAATTGATGCCTATTTAGATATTGAGGGCATTATTGCGATTGCCAAAGATGCTGGAGTAGATGCAATACATCCGGGTTATGGTTTTTTATCGGAAAACGTGGAATTTGCACGTCGTTGTGAAGAAGAGGGCATTATCTTTATTGGACCAACTTCTCAGCACTTAGATATGTTTGGGGATAAGGTAAAGGCGCGTGAACAAGCTGTCCGTGCAAATATTCCAGTGATTCCAGGCACAGATGGCCCGGTTGCTTCAGTGGATGAAGTACTGACATTTGGTGAGCAATATGGATACCCACTCATGATTAAGGCCTCTTTAGGTGGTGGTGGGCGTGGTATGCGCGTGGTGCACACGAAGGAAGAAGTGACGTCCGCATATGAACGTGCCAAATCAGAGGCGAAAGCAGCCTTTGGGTCGGACGATGTCTATGTAGAAAAATGTATTTTACAACCAAAGCATATCGAAGTCCAAATTGTTGGCGATCAACTGGGCAATATCGTACATCTATATGAGCGTGATTGCTCGATTCAACGTCGCCATCAAAAGGTTGTTGAGATTGCTCCATCTAATTCAATATCGGAAAATTTAAGAAACCGAATTTGTGATGCAGCTGTTCAACTAATGAAAAATGTCTCGTACATAAATGCAGGGACAGTAGAATTTTTAGTTGCAGGTGAAGATTTTTATTTTATCGAGGTAAATCCTCGTATTCAAGTAGAGCATACAATTACAGAAATGATTACAGGTGTGGATATCGTGCATGCTCAAATTAAGGTAGCGGCAGGCTATGGTTTGCATGGAGAGGAAATCCATATTCCACAGCAGGCGGATATCCCAATGATTGGTTATGCGATTCAAGCGCGAGTCACAACAGAAGACCCTTCCAATGACTTTATGCCAGACACAGGGAAGCTAATGGTATACCGTTCCAGCGGTGGCTTTGGTGTACGTTTAGATGCAGGGAATGGCTTCCAAGGGGCTGTAGTGACACCGTACTATGATTCCTTACTAGTGAAAATTTCAACATCAGGGATGACGTTTAAAGAAGCTGCAGCGAAAATGGACCGCAATTTAAAAGAGTTCCGTATTCGAGGAGTAAAAACGAATATCCCATTTTTAAATAATGTCGTAACGCATGGGAAATTTTTAACGGGTGCCTTTGATACAAGCTTTATTGATACAACGCCTGAATTATTTAATTTCCCTGTGCGCAAGGATCGTGGGACAAAGTTATTAAGCTATATCGGTAATGTGACACTCAATGGTTTCCCAGGCGTAGAAAAGAAATCAAAACCGATTTTTGTGCAGCCTAACATTACGAAAGTTGATAAATTGATTGTCCCGCCAACAGGTACTAAGCAAATTTTAGATACCCAAGGAGCAGAGGGGCTTGTGAAATGGATTTTGGCGCAGGAGGATGTGCTGTTAACGGATACAACTTTCCGAGATGCGCACCAATCACTGCTTGCGACACGTGTGCGTTCACGGGATATGTTTGAAATTGCAGACGCAACAGCGCGCATGATGCACGATTTCTTCTCACTCGAAATGTGGGGTGGCGCGACGTTTGATGTGGCGTACCGTTTCTTAAAAGAAGACCCGTGGGAGCGTCTTGCCAAGCTGCGTGAACAAGTACCAAATGTGCTATTCCAAATGTTACTACGTGGTGCGAATGCTGTCGGTTACACGAACTACCCTGACAATTTAATTCGTGAGTTTATCGCTGAATCGGCGGCATCAGGCATTGATGTGTTCCGTATTTTCGATAGCTTGAACTGGATTAAAGGCATGGAAGTAGCGATTGATGCTGCACGTCAGTCTGGTAAAATTGCTGAAGCTGCCATCTGTTACACTGGAGATATTTTAGATGATACGAGGGCAAAATATTCAGTCCAATACTATAAGGAAATGGCGAAAGAGCTGGAGGCAGCAGGTGCCCATATTTTAGCGATAAAAGATATGGCTGGATTATTGAAGCCGGAAGCAGCATATCGTTTAATTTCCGAGTTAAAAGAGACGACAAGTCTGCCAATCCATCTGCATACGCATGATACAAGTGGCAATGGTATTTATTTATATGCCAAGGCGATTGAGGCAGGGGTGGATATCATTGATACGGCGCTCGGCTCGATGGCGGGCTTAACGTCACAGCCAAGTGCAAATTCTTTGTATTATGCAATGAAGGGCAGTAAGCGTGAGGTTCGTGCAGACATAGAAGCGCTTGAAAAATTATCGTACTACTGGGAAGATGTGCGTAAGTATTATAAGGATTTTGAAAGTGGCATGATTAGCCCACATTCCGAAATTTATGTCCATGAGATGCCTGGTGGTCAATATAGTAACTTACAGCAGCAAGCCAAAGCGGTGGGCCTTGGGGATAGATGGGAGGAAGTGAAGCACATGTATTCCCGTGTTAACCTTCTATTTGGCGATATTGTCAAAGTAACACCGTCTTCGAAAGTGGTAGGGGATATGGCGTTATTTATGGTGCAGAATGATTTAGATGAAAACTCTGTACTGACAAGAGGGCAAACTATTGATTTCCCAGATTCTGTGATTGAGTTCTTCCAAGGTTATTTAGGACAACCGCATGGTGGCTTCCCTGAGGTGCTTCAAAAGGTTGTATTAAAGGACCGTGAAGCAATAGCTGTACGTCCTGGTGAATTACTGGAGCCTGTGAATTTTGAGCAACTAGAGGCGGTATTGGAGGAAAAATTAAATCGTCCCGTGACGAAGCGTGATGTGCTGGCGTATGCTTTGTACCCGAAAGTGTTTGAAGAGTATGCGAAAACAGTGGACTCTTTCGGCAATATTTCGGTATTAGATACACCAACATTCCTATATGGACTAAAGCTAGGAGAAGAAATCGAAGTTGAAATCGAAAAAGGTAAAACACTGATTGTTAAACTCGTTTCGATCGGTGAGCCACAGCATGATGGAACACGTGTGATTTACTTTGAGTTGAATGGTCAATCCCGTGAGTTGGTAATTCAGGATATGACTGTCGAAGTGGATGGTAGTTTAGCATTAAAGGCAGATCCGAGCAATCCAAATCAAATTGGCGCAACAATGCCAGGTACGATTTTAAAGGTAGTCGTATCAAAAGGGAGCTCTGTTAAACGTGGAGACCATTTGTTAATTACTGAAGCGATGAAAATGGAAACAACTGTCCAAGCACCGAAAGATGGGATCGTGAAAGAAGTATACGCAAGTGCAGGCGACGCCATTTCAACAGGTGATTTGTTAATTGAAATTGAATAATTGAACAGAAAAAAAGGTTATTAGATGGCTTTTATAGCATACTAATAACCTTTTTTATGGTTCATCACCAAAACGTGTGGTTGATTTCCGTTCCGGCTGGGCGCTTTGCCGCTGACGCTTCGCTTTCGCGCAGAGCAGAGCTTCCTGGGGGCGTCCGATGAGCAGCTTCACTCGCGTTGCTCGCTCCAGGGTCTCATCTGTGACGCTGATCCCGAAGGAGTCGCCCAGCCTCCACTCCAATCGACTTATATACATAGCATACGTTTTAACTAATATCATCCACAACTTTTGGTGATGAGCCTTTTTTATTTTGCTATTTTGGCTCATCACCATATTGCGGAGTTGATTTCCGTTCCGATTGAGCGATTTCTTGGGGCAGTCAGGGCAACAAATGTTTTTGTGCGAAAAGGAAGTGTCAGCAGCAATCAGAGCATTCTAATTAATTAATGTGGATAAAAATGGTTAAGAAACACACCTGATTTATTGATTTTGCTATATTGTAATAATATACTTGTCGATTTTTTGACATGTCATTTGCTGCTTTTTAATAGAAATCGTTTAAATAAATAAAAAAGATTCGCCATTGATGTGGCGAATCTTTTTCTACTATTATTTGTTTTTTTCATTATAATTGCTACGTGCAACTAGCAATACCATGTAGCAAAGTAGACCAAATAAAATTGAAATAAATAATGAATGAAGTAACGCGACTGTTAAATTCAATCTAGTTAGGACTATTAACATACCAGCAATCACCTGTAAAATTACTATAATAGAGGCAATAATCCAGCCATAGTAAATAACACGTTGATTTTTATATTCTTTTATAGCGTGCCAAGTTATGTATGCAATCCAAATAGAAAAAATAAGAACAGCAAATCGATGCCCCATTTGCACCCATTCATACATATTATTTAGTGGTGCGAATGGTGTTTCGTTGTAGCAAAATGGCCAGTCAGGACATACTAAGCTAGATTCTGTATGGCGAACAAGCGCCCCTGTATAAACGACTAAATAAGAATAAATTGTGACAGCAATTGTATGCCAACGTAACTTTTTACCAATAAAAACGTTATCGGCATCAAATTTCTGATCCACTTCAAATACAATCATAGAGAGAAGAAGAACGGCAGCAAAGGAAATAAGAGAAATCCCAAAATGGAGTGCTAGTATGAAATCGCCTTGTCCCCACAATACTTGAGCAGCTCCAATAAGAGCCTGTGCGATTAAGAAAAACATCGCTAAGAAACCTAATAACTTTACTTCGCGAATATGACCGAGTTTACGCCATGTCCAAATTGTTAACACAAGAATTGAAATAGATACGATTCCAGTTACGAGACGATGTGAAAATTCAATTAAGACTTCTGGTGTAATTTCTTTTGGAATAAGAGAACCATTACAATCAGGCCAGTTTCGACCACAGCCTAAGCCACTATCTGTTTTGGTAACAAGTGCTCCACCTAATAAAATAAGAAGCATTCCAACGGTAGCGGCAACAGCAAACCATTTCATAAACCTGTTTTGTTGCATAAAATGAGTCACCTACTTTATATATCACATTACAAGAACGTAATGTTACTGCTACTAGATAATATCGAAAAAACAGGTAAAAAACAACTTGTAAAGAGTAGGTAGTATTAGATGTCGATTCCATTTCACAAATTGTTCATAATTTCGTACTTTAACCTTCACAATTCATTTTAGAAAATGTTTTACTATAGATATGTTGTTTTTAATTATATTTCTAGACTAAGCTAATTTTTACAACTTCATCTAAATTTCACTTAATGTCTAGAAATCAATCGCAAATTTCGCTATAGTAAACATTAGCGGAATATGCTTACAAAAATGAAAGGAGAGGTATCATGTCAAACGGTCGTGCACTGACGGCTACTAGAAATGGTGGACCAGAATCAACATCTGCTGTAAAAGATTTTTTAGCACTGATAAAAATTGGAATCGTTAACTCGAATCTTGTCACAACGTTTACAGGGATGTGGCTGGCATTTCAATTTACTAGTAGGCACTTCTTGCAAGAGCTTGATGTCATATTGTTCACCATGCTGGGTGCGGCATTAATTATAGGTGGCTCAGGCGCAATGAATAACTTTATTGATCAGGATATTGATCCAATCATGAAAAGAACGAAGGCTAGACCGACAGTAACGGGTAGATTTAAGCCGAATTTTGTATTGACCATTGCCCTCTCATTTTTAATTGTAGGTGAAATTTTGTTATTTGCGGCATCGTTTGCGGCCGGCATGTGGGGACTAGTAGGAATATTTGCTTATGTCGTTCTGTACTCAATGTGGTCAAAGAGGAAGCATGTTAGTAACACGGTTGTAGGAAGTATTTCAGGGGCTATTCCACCAGTTATTGGGTTTGCAGCTGTTGAACCTGCATTAGGTCCAGGAGCACTTGCCTTATTCCTTATCATGTTTGCATGGCAACCACCGCATTTTTATGCACTTGCTATGAAACGTACTGAAGAATATCGTGCAGCTAATATACCAATGCTACCTGTAGTAAAAGGATTTAAACGAACGAAGTACTCGATGTTATTCTGGATTCTTTTATTATTACCGTTACCGTTCCTTTTACCAGAGCTTGGGGTAGGCTTCTTAGTACTTGCCACAGCATTGAACTTGGGCTGGTTGATTCTAGCTTTAAAAGGCTTTACTACAAAAGATGATATGAAATGGGCAAATAAAATGTTTATCTATTCATTAAATCATATGACAATATTATTTGTATCTATCATCATATTTGCGTTGTTTAGCTAAGTATAGGAATTCTTTCTTATCCTAAAGAATTCATATAGACAGAACTAATTTCCTAGGTACACATGAAAATACAACAAAGAAAGAGGGGTTTAATTAAGCTATGATGAAAGGGCTTAAAAAATGGCGTCTTTTTTCACTTCTAGCAGTGATGATGGTTTTCCTTTCTGGTTGTGGTGAAGAATATATTTCTGCACTGAAACCATCTGGTCAAGTAGGTAAAGAACAATTCAATCTATTACTGTTAGCTACGGGAATTATGACGTTAGTTGTAGTAGTAGTATCCGTTATCTATTTACTTGCATTCGTAAAATTCCGCCGTTCAAAAGTTGGCGAAGACGTTATACCTAAGCAAGTAGAAGGAAGTCACACTCTTGAAGTAATTTGGACAGTAATTCCAATTATTTTATTATTAATCTTAGCTGTACCAGTTGTTACCGCTACTTATAAATTTGCAGATGTTGCTGCAATGGACGAAGTAGATGAAAATGGTGACAAAACAGCTCTTACAGTAAATGTAACTGCAAAATTATACTGGTGGGAGTTCGAATACCCTAACCAAGGTATTGTAACTGCTCAAGAATTAGTTGTACCAACAGGTCAAAAAGTTTACTTTAACTTAAAAGCTGCAGATGTTAAGCACTCATTCTGGATTCCTGCTATAGGCGGTAAAATGGATACGAACGTAGATAACTTAAATAAATTCTATCTAGTATTCGATAAAGAATCTAAAGACCTTAAAGACGGCGTATTCTATGGTAAATGTGCTGAGTTGTGTGGTCCTTCACACGCATTAATGGACTTCAAAGTTAAAGCATTAAGCCCTGAAGCATTCGATGCATGGGTAGCTTCAATGAAAGCAACAGAAGGAAAAGTGGCTGACAAAGCTTCAACAGATCTTGGTGAAGCAACATTTGCTAAAAGTTGTTTAGGTTGTCATGCTGTTTCTGGATCAGGAGCAGGAGGTACACCAGGTCCTAACTTAACTACATTTGGTGACCGTAACCGTGTTGCTGGTTTCTTAGAACATAATGAAGAAAACTTAAAAGCTTGGATTAAGAACCCTGGGGAATTCAAACCAGGTAACTTAATGATGAATGCAGAGGGCACTGCGCCTGTTTATGGCGACTTATCCGACGAAGAAATTCAAGCTCTAGCAACTTATATCATGAGCTTATCTGTTGAGAAATAATTTTAGTTTAATGTAACAAACTTTGAGGGAGGTAAAAGTTGTGAGCTCATACACACAGAAAAAGGGCTTTGGAGCAACTGTCTGGGATTACATTACCACTGTCGACCATAAAAAGTTAGCAGTAATGTATTTATTAGCCGGTACATTGTTCTTTGCTATCGCTGGTTTTGAAGCGTTATTAATGCGTATTCAGTTAATGAAACCAAATAACGATTTCATATCAGCTGGTTTTTTCAATGAATTATTAACAATGCACGGAACGACAATGTTATTCCTAGCTGCGACTCCATTACTATTCGCATTTATGAACATGCTTGTACCATTACAAATTGGTGCGCGTGACGTTGCATTCCCATTCCTTAACTCATTAGGGTTCTGGTTATTCTTCCTAGGTGCAGTATTCCTTCACCTGTCATTCTTTATGGGTGGCGCACCTGATGCGGGCTGGACGTCTTATGCATCCTTATCTTTATATTCTCCAGGACATGGTATTGACTTCTATGTTCTTGGTTTACAAATATCAGGGGCGGGTACATTAATATCAGGTCTTAACTTTATCGTTACGATTATTACAATGCGTGCTCCAGGTATGACATTTATGCGTATGCCATTATTCACTTGGACTGCTCTAGTATCAAGTGCATTAATTCTATTCGCATTCCCTCCATTAACTATTGGTTTATTAATGATGTTATTTGACCGTATGTTCGGTGGTAACTTCTTCGACCATTTAATGGGTGGTAACACAATTATTTGGGAACACTTATTCTGGATCTTCGGACACCCAGAGGTTTATATCTTAATATTACCAGCGTTTGGTTTATTCTCTGAGATTATTCCAGCGTTCTCTCGTAAACGTTTATTTGGATACTCTTCAATGGTATTCGCAACAATTTTAATCGGTTTCTTAGGGTTCATGGTTTGGGCTCACCACATGTTTACAGTTGGTCTTGGGCCAACAGCCAACGCAATCTTTGCTGTTGCAACAATGGCAATTGCCGTACCAACAGGTATGAAAGTATTCAACTGGATCTTAACTCTTTGGGGCGGTTCTATCAAAGTTACAACACCAATGCTTTATGCACTTGGTTTCATCCCGTCATTCGTTGCGGGTGGTGTTACAGGGGTAATGCAAGCATCTGCACCTCTTGACTACCAATTACACGATTCTTACTTTATCGTTGCCCACTTCCACTACGTAATCGTTGGTGGTATCGTAACAGCGATCTTTGGTTCAGCACACTTCTACTGGCCAATTTTCTTCAACCGTATGTTAAACGAAACGCTTGGTAAAATTACTTTCTGGATTTTCTTCATCGGATTCCATTTAACGTTCTTCGTTCAACACTTCTTAGGTTTAATGGGTATGCCACGTCGCGTATTCACTTACATGGAAGGTCAAGGTTGGGATCAGTTCAACTTTATCTCTACAATCGGTGCATTTATGATGGGTGTAGGGGTTATTATAATGGTAATCAACTGCTTACTGTCATTCAAAGGCAAACCAGCAGGTCGCGACCCATGGGGCGATGGACGTACATTAGAATGGTCAATTCCACAACCAATCCCATTCTATAACTTCCGTCAAACACCACTTGTTCGTGGTTTAGATCCATGGTGGATTGAAAAACAAGAAGGAAACAAAGAAGTTACATTTGCTGAGCCAGTCGGTGATATTCATATGCCAAACAACTCAGCTATCCCATTTGTTATTTCTCTAGGTCTGTTTATTGCAGCATTCGGTGCACTTTACCATCCAGATGCAGATAAACCGTGGTCAATTTATATTTTAATCGGTGGTCTTGCAATTACATTTGGTGCTATGATTTTCCGTTCTGTTAAGGATGATCACGGCTTCCATTTACACAAAGAAGAAATTCTTGAAATTGAAGAACAACTTTATGGCAAAGGGGGAAATAAATAATGGATTTCAATACTAAATTTACTCCTCATACTTGGCCAGATCACCCTGAACAAGCTACGATGGAAGGGAAAAATAAAGTTGTTGGTTTCTGGATTTTCCTTGCCTGTGAAGTTGTACTTTTCGCAAGTTTGTTCGCTACTTACCTAGCGCTTAAGAACAAAGGGCCAGCTGGCATGGAGTTCACAACACAAAGTTTATTTGAATTGCCTTTAGCTTTCGCTATGACGATGTTACTATTAACATCTTCACTAACGTCTGTTTATGCAATTTACCATATGCGTAACTTTAACTTTAAAGCTATGCAAACTTGGTTTGGTATTACATTACTTTTAGGTTTTGGATTCTTATGTCTTGAAATCTATGAATTTTATCATTATGTACTCAAAGGTTTCACATTTGACCAATCTGCGTTCTCAACTGCGTTTTACACATTAGTTGGTACGCATGGTTTCCACGTAACTTTAGGACTTGTGTGGATTTCAACGTTAATGATTCGTAATGCTAAACGTGGTCTTAACTTATACAATGCACCTAAATTCTTCGTGGCTGCTTTATACTGGCACTTTATCGACGTAGTTTGGGTATTCATCTTTACAGTAGTATACTTGATGGGAGTGATCGGATAATGTCTTCACACGATACACCTATAGTTGCTAAGTCTCAGGCACAATACGAGTATGATCGTCATCATAATGCCGTTCATATGCGTAAACAAGTAGTTAACTTTGCGATTATGATTTTCTTTACGTTTATCGCATTCGCAGTAGTTGCAGCTGATTTTTCTAAATACTTAATATTACCGCTCGTTTTATTGCTTGCAGGTGTTCAAGTGGTTCTTCAACTTTACTCTTTCATGCACTTAGAAGACAAAAAAACACACTTCGGTGGTGTAATTGGCTTCTTCATGTGGATGGGTATATTAATCGCATTTACATTCTTCTTAGCATTTTTAACAATTATTTGGTGGTAATCACCAAAAAAGCACGTTCTCTACTTTATGTAGGAACGTGCTTTTCTTTTTGGGTACTATTAAGTGATGAGCTGGTAAGAAATAATATAATTCAAGTGGGATTGATTTCCGTTCAGGTTACATTGTTATTGTTGCTGTCGCTATGCTTTTAAAGCGACTTGTCAGAGGATACATGCTATGTGAATTAGTTGATTGAAGCGGCTCATCGGACGCCCCCAGGAAGCTTTGCTCTGTGCGAAAGCGAAGCGTCAGCAACAACAAATGTTTTCTGTAGCGAAAGCGAAGCGGCAGCTACAAATGTTTTCTGTAGCGAAAGCAAAGCGGCAGCTACAAAGCGCCCAGTCAGAACGGGAATCAACCCTCATTAAAGTGCCACATGATTCACAGATTTCCTTGACCATATTGTTTTTCACAATATGAACAACAGTACACCGTACATAGTAATTTGTTCACCTTTCGTTCATTGCAGTATAGCTGTAAGCGTTCTATAATAGGAGTACTGAAGTTTAAAGGAGTGCGTTCTATATGCCACTTAGTATATTTGGTTTCCAAGCTTTATGGAGCCCATACTTAATAGGGGTTCTTGTTTTCATTACAGTCATCTATTTTTTAGTCACAACAAAGTGGCGCAAGGATTTTAAAGTAAGTGAGCCTTTGAAAAAGGGAGAGGCAATTTATTTTGTACTGGCAATGGTAACGATTTATATTATTAAAGGGTCTCCAATTGACATAATGGCGCACATTATGTTTACGATGCATATGGTGCAAATGGCTATACTATTGTTACTTGTACCGATTTTCTTAATTAAGGGGATTCCTTGGTGGGTATGGAAAGTTGCGATTGAAGCACCGGTTGTTAGATCTGTATTTAAAGTACTAACATTACCTGTCGTTGCGGTAATTGTATTTATTGGTCTATTTTCTTTCTATCATTTACCTGATGTATTAGATTATATTAAGTTAAATGAAACATTACATGGTACATATACTTTTGTATTATTTGTTTCTGCTGTTATAATGTATTGGCCACTAGTTCATACGGTGCCAGATGTTCCACAAATGAAGCCTTTGCATAAAATAGCCTATATTATTGCTAATGCGGTATTAATCACACCTGCATGTGGGTTAATTATTTTTGCACCAAACGCTATGTATGAAACATATACAAATGGCGAAGCGTGGCTTAAGGCAATGGAGCTTTGTGTACCAGCTTCCACATTATCTGGTTTATCCCTTTCAGGACCAGAGCTCTTTACAGATATGACACCTGTTGCGGATCAGCAACTAGGCGGAGTTCTAATGAAAATTTTACAAGAGCTTATTTTTGGTGTTTTAATTGGTGTTATCTTTACAAGATGGTATCGATCAGAACAAAAGGATCCTGATAAAATTACAGCTGACGCATTAAAAGAACATCAAAAGAAATGGGAAAGCCAACAGCAACATTAATTGTAAAATAGAAATTTACTTTGTATAAGGAGTTTTGTGAATGGAATTACAAATTTTGCCTACTATAAGTACATCATTCATCGTTATTAGTGCTGTACTTGTAGCTATTGGTTGGGGCTTAATTATAAAAGGAAAAGTAGAGGCACATAAAAAAGTAATGCTTGCAGCAGGAGTTGCAGCACTTACCTTCTTTATTATTTATGTTTCACGTACAGTCTTTATTGGTAACACAGCGTTTGGTGGAGGAGAAGATTTAAAACCATATTATACTTTCTTCTTAATTTTCCATATTACTCTTGCGACTGTGGGAGCTGTATTTGGTATTGTTAGTATTATTTCTGGTTTGAAAACGAATATGAAGCTTCACCGTCGTATTGGACCGATTACAAGTATTATTTGGTTCTTTGTAGCTATTACCGGAGTTTTAGTATACTTTTTACTATATGTATTATTTGAACCAGGTGAAACAACATCTGCCATTAAAGCTATCTTAGGCTTCTAACTTCTTTCAGCGGGTGTCATAAACAAAAAATCATCTCCCTCCTTATTCTTGAGAAGGAGGGAGATTTTTTATGGATGTTTGATTAAATATGGAAACGACAACAACAACGAGTAAAGGACCAATTAAAATACCGAAAAATCCAAATATTTCAAAACCGATAAACATTGCAATAAAAGTAGTTAGTGAGGAGAGTCCAACTTTATTTCCAATAATTCTAGGCTCAATCATACGTCGAACTAAAAATTGTACGATCGTAAGTACGACTAGCACGACAGCATAGATATAATCACCTGTAAAGGCTTTGTATATTGCCCAAGGAAGAAGCAATATAAATGAATCTAAAAAAGGAACGAAATCTAAAATGACTAGTAAGAGTGATAAAATAAGTGGGAATGGTGTTTTAAGAAAATAAAAGGTTCCAAAAGCTATTGCAAAAATGCAAATACCAACTAAAAATTGTGCTTTCATAAAACCAAATAAGGCAAGTTTCACACGGTGTCCTATAAAAAGTATTTTTTGTTGGTAGTGAAAGGGAATAGGAGCTAATATTTTACGATTAATGGTTGGTAATTCTAAAAGAAACATGTATAACACAATCCAATAAACAAAAATATCAAACAAACGTGAAGGGATATACGTAAGTAAAAATGACCAAACATTCACATTTGTTAAAGAAAGTGCAAATTTTTCGATTGATGATAGAGAACGGGCTATCATAAGTTGAATTTGTATAACTAGATCTAAAGGCAAATGATAAGTATAGTTGGAAAGCTTGGATTGTATTTGAATCCATAGTGCTGATAGCTGATTGAGGTACTCTGGAATATGAATGATAAATGTTGAAAATTGTTTCCAACTTATAAATATAATGAGAATACATAATAGTAATGTCATACTTGAAAAGAACATAAAAAAAATGGAGGCGACTATTTTGCGTTTTTTTCGGAATCGTTTACTGATCCGTATGATTACAGGCTCTAATAGTAATGCAGTTACGTAGGCAAGTAGTATTGGTAATGACAGGGATATGAACCAGAGAATTGCAACCCCGATAGCTATAACAATTATTGGGTGGCGGAAAAAGGGACGTTTGAAAAATTGTAGCATTTATCTCACCTACATCATGTAAAAGATATAGGTAGTATGAGAAGAAATAATATTTTTACTCAAAATAAAAAAGACTGGACCACCAGTCTTTTCAGATATAGTTAATGCACTGTACGCTGTTGCCAACTTGGTGTACTGTCACCGTCTGACAGATAAAAAAATAAAAATGATTTCGAATGTTTAATCGACATGCATACACCGTGAAATAACTATGTAAAATTATGCCTGAATTTTAAAAGCTTCTAGGTCTAATTTAACCTTTTTTAAGATTTCTTCACATTTTTTTACAAGGTGAGCTGGAAAAACTTCGTCATCGCCATACTCAACGCCGTGTGGATAGTAGTATTTACCAAGTACAGGTTTCATTAGTGTTAGGATTGCATCGTGTGCACCAACATCACCAGATTTTGCATAGGCAAATACACGTAGGTAGTAACGACCTTCACGAGTATCGAAACGCTTATCAAATGTCATGCGTTCGTAGTCCCAGCCGCCATCACATTCTAGACCATTTTGTTTCATGATGCTTACAATAAGTTCTTGATCAGCTGTTAAATTTTCAAGGTTAGTATTTTCAAAATACATCTATAATCCTCCTTTAGTTTCTCGTACAAAGTATACGCTCATTTTTATAATAGAGCATATTCGACATTGTTGCAATGACAACATTGTGTCAACACAATTACAATTGATATAATAACTTACAATAAATGTGATGAAAAGGAGTCATGTATGAAAGCTTTATTTCGCATTTTTATGGCATGTGCTGCGATTGCTTTGATTGGCTTTATGTTTTTTAATACACCACGAGAAAATGAGCCATTGAAAGGCCCGAATGCCAATTCAAATATTATTCCCAAAAACGAGTTAAAACAACCAGAAGTAGGGGCAATGACACGCCCACAAAGCGGGATGTCGACATATATCGGTAAAGAAGTAAAGAAAATTGTGAGTAAATATGGTAAACCAGCACGAAAGGAACCATCATCCTTTGGGTATGAATGGTGGATCTACAATGAAAATGCTTCTACATTTTTTATGGTAGGCGTTCAAAATAATATTGTGACACAAATTTACATAGCTGGTGAAGATATAGATGCTTATCCGTTTGAAATTGGACAGAAACGCGATGATATTTACCGAATGACAATCATTGATTATGAAGTATCTGCGAATGTAGGTGAAAATATTTTCGTTTTCTCAATGAGTGAAGAAGATATGCAGACACGATTGCTTGTAAAATTCGATGGGATTTTTGCACAACTCTATATAGATAGAGAAACAGGTGAGTTAGAAGGAGTTCGCTTTACTGATAGTAAAACGCTTGCTCTTCATCAACCTTATGAAATGACTTATCAAGGGGAGCTTGTTACATCAGCACCACCTTCCTCGTTTTTACAGCAAGAAATCAATGTAGCGAATGCTACACAGCTAGATGATTTAATAAATGTAACAAGGATTCATCATGATTTACCTGTATTAGAAATGGATGAGTCATTAGAGGAAGTAGCAAAAATGCATAGTGAAGATATGAAGGTTCAAAATTTTGTTGGGCATGAATCACCAACAAATGGAGATTTAAAAAAGAGGTTAGAGACGCAGGGAATCATTTATAGTGAAGCGAATGAAAATCTTGCAACTGATTATTTTGATGCTATCGAAGCAATGCATGGCTGGCTTAATTCTCCTGAGCATCGTAAAGTCATTTTAAATGATAAATATACTACAGTGGGATCAGGAGTATTTTTAAATTATTATACGCAAATATTCGTAGAACCTTCTTCTCAAAAGCTGGATAGTGAGGAGGACTCTGAAATACCAGAGGAAAATATTGATGAATCATCACAGAATTGAGCTTCATTCCTCCCACTTCTTCAGAGGTGGGAGGAATGAAGTGCTTTTTTCTTTACAGAACATACGTTTTTGTTGTATGTTGTGAATAATCAAAAAATAAAGGGGTGACGGGTAATGACGAAATCGAAAAAAGATTGTTTTATTATAGAACTCAAGTTGCTTATAAATACATGGCAAAAGGATATTCTATTAAAACGTTTTGAAATTGCCCGTACACTCTATAATACGACTTTGTCTTATGCAATAAAACAATATACTTTAATGCAGGAATCAAAACACTATCGAAAACAATTACGTTGCTACCAAAAAGCAAAAAAATCTAATGATACAAAAGAATTGAAGCAGACCGCACAAGAATTAGATAACATTCGTCAATCTTTTGGATTAAGTGAAAATCAACTGCATGCGTATATTAAAAAGCATCAACATAACTATAAAAAACATATAGATAGCAATACTTCCCAGAAAATCGCCTCTACTGTCTGGAAAGCGGTTCAGGATGTTCTATTTAAAGGGAGCAAAGCACACTTTAAACGTTACGGAATGCTTCATTCTGTAGAAGGGAAATCTAATAAAGCAGGCATTCGATTTAAAGAGAATGTTGTCTATTGGAACGGATTAACCCTTCCTATTCGTATTCGCAAACAAGATTTATTTGTAGAAGAATCCCTTGCTCTTCATACCATTAATTATTGTCGTCTAGTCAAAAAAGTGATTCGTGGAGTACATACTTTTTACGTACAACTCGTGATGGATGGGGTTCCTCCTGCAAAGAGAATTCCATCTACAGGAGCCTTTCGACATGCCTATCAAAAACAAAAACGAGTAGGTATTGACATTGGTCCTTCTACCATTGCGGTTGTTTCAGAAAAAACCGTTTTCATCCAACAACTTGCGCCAGAAGTACCTTTATTGGAGAAACAAAAAAGACGTTTATTACGCAAATTGGATAGAAGTCGTAGAAGTACCAATCCTAACAATTTCAACAAGGATGGTACTATTAAACATAGCGTCAAACTCCGTTGGACATATAGTAAAAACTATCAAAAAACAAAAAAACAAATAAAAGAATTATATAGAAAGAAAGCTTCCTACATCAAAGAAAAACATGGTGCGTTAGTCAATAAAATCTTGTCTCTTGGCGATGAGGTGTACATCGAAACCATGCATTTTAAAGGATTAGCAAAGCGTACAAAAGAAACCAAAACAAATATACAGGGTAAAATCCAATCCAAAAAGCGTTTTGGAAAAAGCATTGGGAATCATGCCCCTGCGATGCTAGTGGAAATCATCCATCAAAAATTAGGTTACACAAAGCAAACGATACAGAAAGTAAATACGATCACCTTTAGAGCCAGTCAGTATAACCATGTGACGGATCGTTATGAAAAGAAAAAACTCCATCAACGTTGGAGTCAAATTGGAAGTCATCTTGTACAACGAGATTTATATAGTGCGTTTTTACTGATGAATAGTGAACCAAATTTACAACAAACGAATCAAGACTTATGCAATAAAACGTTTACTACCTTTTTAGAGTTACACAATCAACATATAGAAGACTTAAGACAAGTAAAGAAAACATTCCCTCTTAGCATGGGAATCAAACAAATCAAGTGAGGGCTATTCCTCCGTAGGTAGAGCTACCTGCCTTCGTTAAAACTTATTGCCAACACAACATCGGTTGTGTAAATAAGAAAGTCTTATAGAACAGAAGATAAATCAAAGATGTTGTACACAGGACATAGCAACACCATCTGTGGAGAGCTTTGTAACGCTTCTCTTAAGTATATAAGAACCCCACTGCTTTAGCTGTGGGAGTAGTCAGAATAAAGTGATGTGGGAGTCTTGTATTAATGCGGGATAAAAAAGAAATTTGAGACTGAAGATAAACTTGGCGAAATCAAGTTTATCTTCAGTTTTTTCGTTTTTTAGCCGAAAAAGATATGCAAATCGGCATCTACATTTTTCGTCACACCGATACATACGCCGTCATATGATAGAGAACTGAAAGGGGGAATGAAGCTTGCAATTAGCTGAACTATTGAAAGACTGGCCATGTAGCGTGACTGGAGGATCTATTCGCACAATTATTACGGGCGTTGAGGATTATGCACAGGCGATAAAGCCTGGAAATATTTTCGTTGTTCGCAAGGGCAAGAAAACATCGGGAAGCCGCTTTGTAAAAGAAGCATTAGCTCGGGGTGCTGCTGCCATAATATCAGAGGAAAGTATTTCACTACCTATTACCGATCAAAATATCCCTTTTGTATGGGTTCCGAATACATCGTTATTTTTATCGTATGCGAGTGCAAAACTTTCAGCCTTTCCAGCAGAAGCATTAACAGTCATTGCGATTACAGGTACTAATGGTAAAACAACAGTGAGTCATTTTGTGAGCCAGCTGTTAAGAGCCTTACATAAAAATGTAGCGGTTATTGGAACTGTAGGATTTTTCATCAATGAACAGAAGCAACAAACAATGTATGAACAATTAACAACATTACAAGCAAAAGAGTTGCATCCGATTTTAAAGCAATGTGTACGAAGTGGAGTTACACATGTTGTTTTAGAAGCTTCATCGATGGGGTTACAGCAACATAGGCTTGATCATTGTGATATCGATTGTGGCGTTTTTTTAAATTTATCGGAGGACCATTTAGAAGATCATGGAGGACTTGAGGCATATAAGCGTGCGAAAAAAAGGTTGGCAGATTTATCAAAAAAGCTAGTGCTAAATGGAGATGATAATTTTTGCCGTTCTGTAGGTATTTATGATAAGAAAAAATCCTGCTCATTTGGCTTTGATAATCATAATGATTTACATATCCAAATTGTCAGTGAATCCATTGGAAAAACGGTACTTTGTTTGCAAACATCATCAAGTGAGCATATTGTAGAAATCCCTTTTGTTGGTAAGTACCATGTGCAAAATGCTGTAGCTGCGTTAATGGCTTTATGGCGTCTAGGTTTCTCCATTGATGAGATAGCAGCGCATATGTGGTCGTTAAGACTACCAGAAGGAAGACTTGAAAAAATAGACAATCCATTTGGAATTGATGTATATGTAGATTACGCGCATACTGCAGAGGCACTACAGGCTGTTTTACAAACTTTTGAGCGCTCGAAAAACCTTTACCTTGTATTTAGCTGTGGAGGAAATCGAGATAAGGCCAAACGATTTGCGATGGGAGCGGTAGCTAGTAAGTATGCGGATGTCATTTTTTTAACAACCGATAATCCACGTGATGAAGACCCTATCGTAATTAACGAAAGTATTATTGCTGGTTTTACTGAACAGCAATATTATGAAATTTTTCTAGATCGAGAAGTTGCTATTCATCAAGCGTTAGCAAAGGCAGAAAAAGGTGATATTGTACTAGTTGCCGGAAAAGGGCATGAACAGACCCAACAAATAAAAAATCAAAAACTCCCTTTTTCCGATCAACAATGTATTCGAGATTACTTTTTAAATCTTATGACTAAGGACGGCGTTGAATGACAAAAAAAGTAGCAGTCGCAATAGCAAGTTTTCGTCCAGTTTCATCTTCAATATCACATTCCATCACAAGTGTTTGACGCCCTTTATGTACAAAACGTCCACGAGCGATTAGTTCTTTATTGGTCGTTGTAGCAATATAAGAGACATTAATATTTGTTGTGACCACATTAAAGCCATCTGGTACTGAACGTGAAGCAAGTCCTCCCATTGCTGCATCAGCAATGGTTGCGATAATCCCACCGTGCGGAACCTTAATGGTATTATGGATAACGGGTGTAATTGGAATACGAACCTCACTGACCTCAGGATCAAATTTCCCGACCATATGTAAGGCAGCATTAATATAACGGCGATGAATACCTTGTTGTTTATCGCGAAGGCCAGACAATAAATGTAGTAAAACTTCCTCATCTTCAGCTGTACTATGTTGTAAAATATCTGCTAGTAATTGTTCTATTTGTCCTTTAGATGATGTGATCAATTAAAAAACTCCTTCATTTAAAAATATCAATAATGTAAAATTACCATAAAATCTGTTATGATGGGAAAGAGATTGGGGGAATTAAAAATGATGATGACCTCTGACTGGGTAATCATTTTGGATGAGGCCGACGCGCTTTGCGAGATGATTCTTTCCTCTGAGCCTGCAAAAACGCTACAACAAGCGTATGATGCTGTTTATAGCGATGTTCAAATAATTGAAGCTATTCACGCATTTAATCGCATGAAAGAGCAGTATGAAGATGTACAACGTTTCGGAAAATATCATCCGGACTATCATACAATTATGAAATCGATTCGTCAGCAAAAGCGCGCACTCGATTTAAATGAAAAGATTTCAGCTTTAAAGATTGCTGAAAATGATTTTCAAGATTTGCTTGACGAGATAAGCCTACTTATTGGAAAAACTGTATCAGAAGCAGTAAAAGTTCCTGTAAGTAATCCGTTTTTTGCATCAGGTTCTTCCTGCGGGGGAGGATGTGGCTCAGGTGGTTCTTGCTCTTGCTCTGCATAGACTTCTTATTAGACTGTAACAAACTCGATGAATTATGAGTTTGTATACAGTCTTTTTTTTATTACAAAACTACTGCGATAGAATCCTTAGAGCAACGGATAGGCTTATTGAAGCGACGGATAAAATGCCCAGGGTGAAGGATAGGCTTATCGAAGCGACGGATAAAACCGCAAGTGACGGATAGAATTATCAAAGCGACGGAAAGAATCCCAAAAGCGACGGATAAAATGCCCAGAGTGAAGGATAGGCTTATCGAAGCGGAGGATAAAATCGCAAGCGAAGGATAGAATTATCAGAGCGAAGGATAGAATTATCAAGTCGACGGAAAGAATCCCGAGAGCGACGGATAAAATGCCAAGAGTGACGGATAGGCTTATCGAAGCGACGGATAAAACCGCAAGCGACGGATAAAATCGCAAGTGACGGATAGAATTATCAAAGCGACGGATAGAATCCCGAGAGCGACGGATAAAATACCCAGAGTGAAGGATAGGCTTATCGAAGCGACGGATAAAACCGCAAGCGACGGATAGAATTATCAAGTCGACGGAAAGAATCCCAAGAGCGACGGATAAAATGCTCAGAGCGAAGGATAGGCTTATCAAAGCGACGGATAAAACCGCAAGCGACGGATAGAATTATCAAGTCGACGGAAAGAATCCCGAGAGCGACGGATAAAATGCCAAGAGTGACGGATAGGCTTATCGAAGCGACGGATAAAACCGCAAGTGACGGATAGAATTATCAAAGCGACGGAAAGAATCCCGAGAGCGACGGATAAAATGCCCAGAGTGAAGGATAGGCTTATCGAAGTGATGGATAAAACCACCAGAACTTCGCAAATGAAGGCTCATCACCAATATAAAACAAAAGGTAAGGGCTGTTTTCCAACTACCCTTACCAATTATGAATATGGAGATTAGGCTCCATTCTATTTTTGTAGTAATTCTACAGCAATATCAGGTCGGTCTGTAACTATACCTTTTGCACCATTGCGAATTAACTTATTCATTGTTGCCGCGTCATTGATTGTCCAATAGTGAACAGGTATGTTTAAGTTGCTTAAAAACTGAATAAACTTTGGAGAATCTAGTGCAATTACTCCTGATTTCGGTGGTATTTGGAATACATCTACCTTTGGGTGATATAAATGTCCAAATTGGCTTGAGAAAGAAGCGAATGCTTTACGAACATCTGATTCACCTGCACCGAGTGCTACTTGATTTTGTGCATAAAGATTAAAGCGATCTATCTGTTCGCCATAAAAACTTGTGACAACTACTCGATCTTCTGCACCAAGTTCTTCAATTAAACGCCATAATTTAGAAGGCATTAAACTCCCTTCATACGTATCTGGTGCATCTTTAATATCAATATTTATCAGCATATTTGGATAAGTTTCTATTAGTTCACGTAATGTTACAACGTCTATTTTTTCATTTCGATAAGGAAATTCCCCATCCAAATCTTCAAATTGATAACCGTGGTTTAATGCATTTATTTCTGCTAAAGTCATGTCTGCAACAAGACCATAGCCATCTGTCGTACGCTCAACAGTATCATCATGGAAAACGATAATTTCCTCATCTTTAGTTAAGCGAATGTCTATTTCAAAGCCGTCAACACTTAACTGTGCGGCTTTTTCAAAAGCAGGCATTGTATGCTCAGGTGCTAATTTGGCACCGCCGCGATGTGCAAGAATAACTGGATGATCGAACTGTAATGCTTGTTTACTTTCTCGTTGTTGAGGTTTAGAAATAGCTTTACTACCTGCCCAAGCCGCTGCACTTGCCGCTGCAATTGCAAGAGCAATCTTTGTTTTCTTACCCATATTCGTCCTCCTTAACAATTAAAATGATATAAAAGTACTGGCCAATTCACTTATGGATTTTCAGTGAACAAAACAAAATCAGTGAAGTTCTAACTAGTTTCTTATTTTCTTACTTAAGTGAATGTAAAACTCTTAATCAACGTTGTATGCTTTTTCATTATAACGGAAAAATGAGCGTTCTGTCAGCTAAACTCTGTTGCTATCATTTTCCGGTCTATGGTATTCTTTTATGTAAGAAATGAGGGGAATACTATATGAACGAACGACAAGGGCTAATCGTTTACGTCCATCAATTAAAACATGCGAAGTCTCTTCGGAAATATGGTCATGTTCTTTATATTTCTCGGAGGCAAAAATATGTAGTGCTTTATTGCGAGCGAGAGGAAATTGAAACATTGACAACAAAACTACAACGCCTTCCATTCGTGAAAGACGTTGTGAAGTCTTATCGTCCATTCGTTAAAACTGAATTTGAAAATGCAAAACCAGATAAAGCGAAGGAATATGACTATAAGGTAGGACTATAATATTACGTTAATGCTGGAATGTAGTGATGAAGTCTCATTATACCGATTAAGTATTGATAAAATAGTTTTGATTCCGAAAATATAGATGAGTGCTTTATTTCTACAACAACCGCTTTTCGATCTAGTTGTTTAATACTTTCTTCGAACATTTTTTGTCGCTTTGAAGGCTGCTCCTCATTAAAAGGGATGCCTTCTCGACAAATATAAATCGGCAAGAATTTACTGTCACCGACTGGCTTTAAAGCGACTGCTAAAGAGGTAACCTTTTTTTCTTCTTTAGTGGAAGTTAGTATAAAGGCTTGGTGGAAGCGCTCTTGATTGGTTCTCACTATTTCAAGTAGCTCATAAACATCACCATAGCCCTCACCTAATTCTATAAATTGTTGTGGCATAAAAATTGCACATCCTTTCCAATACACATAGTATCATGCTGCGGGAGGTCAAGCACATGAAATTTGCAATGAGTTTTTTTTCTGTTCTAGCACTAATCATTATCGGAACGTTATTTTTCCAGTACAATGCTTATTCATCTGACTTAGAAACAGGGAATGGCGAATTCCATTATTCACAAGAGATAGAAATAGTCTATCGGGAAAATAGCTTGGATATTCGCCAACATTTTAAAAATTTGCCCAACCAAAAGGTGGATATAAAATGGCCTGAAAAAGCTGTAAATCCTAGTTGCTTTATCGAAAACGAAAAAAGTTGTGGCCGCTTATCAGATGAAGTCTCATACTTTAAAAAAGGAGAGACTAAATCGCAATCTGTTTCATACATAATTCCGATTGAAGGTGGCTTAAAAGATAAAATGCTTATCCAAAATGTTTTCGCTACATTAACGAATGGTGAAGCATCTTATTCTATTGTACATATTTCAACTGATAGCAAAATTAATGGTCAGTGGATAACTGGCTTGCCTTTAGTAGGTCAGCAACAACTATCACTTGTTAACTATACAATGTTTAGTGGGAGTGGTACAGTTCGAGATATTTATTGGCAAACCGGCAATCTAAAGGTACAGGAGCAAACCCCTGTGTTATCTATTTATGCCTCGGGAGCTATTTCAAAGGATTTCTTAACATCATTAGAAAATTTACAGTTTTTGAATGATGAACATATAGCTATCATTCAAGAGAAGAGTCCAGTGAAAGAACATGATGATCGACTTTTATTTTTACCCGAGTTAACTGAACAAGCTGTTGAGCAAGAAGTTATAATGTCACAAATAAAGTCACAATATAAGTTTAAAGATTCACCAACATGGTTGCCGGAAGTTTTGGCATCCTATTTAGTGAAGGATTCAATTGGTTCAGATAAAACAAAGGACATCGTGAAGACGTTAAAAGAATATATGACAGCTGATCAAGAGGCGGCATGGCAGAAGGCTCTGAAAGAACTTGGAGAAGAGCCGGTTTCTCCTGATACAATGGATAAGCTTTTATCAGAGGTGTTAGAGGCAAAAACGTCTTATTTTAAGTTGAATGCAGCCCAAGAAAATGGCACATATCCACTATTATTTGAGGATAATCGAAGCGTTTACGTTAATGACGTTTTGAAAGAAGATGTTCATGTTATTCTCCGTGAAGGACAAGTATTATATAGTGCTGATACATTGTTGCCATATCTAGGTTATACTGCTGGTGAAGGTGAAAATGGATATTATGTAAATAATGATAATCGCACTTTCCGATTCCCGAATGAACCTGGTTTTTATGTATTCAATCAACGTAGATATTCTACTATTTCAGAACCGATTATTAAAATTGCCGATCATTATTATGTTGAAGAAGCTTGGCTACAACGATTATTTTTAGTAGAATTACAAAAAAGTGATGATAGCATCCAAATTTTAACACAAGAACAAATTTTTGCAGCGGAGGTTTGACTTTCGCTGCAAAAATATTTTTATCTAAAGCTTTCGGTGGATGTCGCGGATTTTGAATTGTGGAAGTACAATTAAAAATCTAAACGCACGCAAAGGCGAAATTAATAGATGGAATAAGGAAAGTATGGTGATTTGCATATATGAGAGTTGTAGCAGGAGAACGTAAAGGGATGCCGTTAAAGGCGATTGCAGGGAACACGACGAGACCTACAACAGATAAAGTAAAGGAATCCATTTTTAATATTATTGGTCCATTCTTTGACGGAGGTATTGCGCTCGATTTATTTGCAGGAAGCGGTGGCTTAGGCATCGAATCTTTAAGTAGAGGGGCTGAGCATGCCGTTTTTATTGAAAAGGATGCAAAGGCGTTCCAAGTACTACAGGAAAACATAAAAAAATGTCGTTACGAGGATTGTTCTGAGCTCTTTCGCATAGATGCGAAGCGTGCTGTGAAAGCGTTATTAAAACGTGATATTACGTTTAAATTAGTATTTCTAGATCCACCATACCATCACAAAGAATATTATGACTTAGTACAAATACTTGTCGACAATAATAAGATTCAACATGATGGCATCATTTTATGTGAGCATGCAAAAGAAGTAGAATTACCGCAAAGGTTTGGGGACTTTGTATTAAAAAGACAAGAAACATATGGTGGAACGATTATATCCGTTTATCTTCATTCGTTGGATGTCCCAATGCCCACTGAATAGAGGTACTCAGGCTAAGAACTTCACATCCTGTGGAAATGCCAGAGTGGCCAACATCATGCTATCAAGGTGAAATTGATCGTTATGCAAAGAAAGAGGGAGAATAAGTTGTCAGAGAAAATTGCTGTAGTTCCTGGAAGTTTTGATCCGGTGACATTTGGTCATTTAGATATCATTAAACGTGCGGCGGATGTATTTGACACAGTCTATGTTGCTGTTTTAAATAATTCATCAAAGCGGCCATTATTTTCAGTAGAAGAGCGCATGGCTTTAATGGCTGAAGTAACTAAAACATTGCCTAATGTACGTATTGAAAGTTCATCTGGACTGCTAATAGACTATGCTAAGGAAAAAAAAGCAAAGGCAATTGTCCGTGGTTTACGTGCTGTTTCAGATTTTGAATACGAAATGCAAATTACATCGATGAACCGTTTTCTTGATGAAACCATCGAAACGTTTTTCATTATGACAAAAAATCAATATTCATTCTTAAGCTCAAGCATCGTCAAAGAGGTTGCGAAATATGGTGGTGATGTCAATGAGCTTGTTCCTACTTGTGTTGTAGCAGCCTTAAAAGAAAAGTATGATTTTACTAAATAAAATACAAAGAGGATGTCTTATTGAAGGCATCCTTTTTTATATGTAGCTGGATATAACAATTATCATTTCAGGTGTGTTGATTAACCATTTTTATCCTCTCTGATTAATTAGAAGGCTCTGATTTCCGCTATACAGCTACTCGCTTTGTTGCTGCCGCTCCGCTTTCGCATTTCGCTTACGCGTAGAGCGAGGCTTCATGCGGTGAGCGTCGAGCCGCTTCTTTCGTTTTGTTGGCCTGTAAGTAGAGGAACGAAGGCAAAACATCACGTCCTATGATAATGCCTTCGGACCAATGTTCTTTTGTCCTCAAGTGGCTCATCAGACGACCCCGAGAAAGCCTCTAATCGGAATGGAAATCAATCACACGTTATGATGATGAGCTTATTTATTTTAAGAAAAAAAGAGCATAAATAGTGGGCACAATGATTATGCTAAGTAGGCGAAATTTTATATATGGTCGAACGGAAAGTTTGGCTGATTTCGCAATAACAAAAATTTGTAAGTGTATGCTTATACTTTGCATTGTTAACAACATAACAACTAGTAATGGTAAATATGAAAGATTGGGAAAAGCCGAAACGGTCATTTTAAGACCATTTGTAACTTCAAGAATTGCAGCGACAGAAAGCTCAGCTATATATGGAAATTTCGGTATCAGTGAATCTAAGCCCTGCTGAACAATCGTTTGGATGGTAGTGAAAAAAATTATTGTCGTTCCAACTAATAGTATTGTTGGTGCTGTTTCTTTTAAGCTTTCAGAGAATGGTGATGTATACAAAGGTGTATTGTGTATGGAGATGCTAGGAAGATCGATTTTACGAAATAAGAAGTAACCAGTTATTAAACAACAAATATTAAAACTATGTAGTAAACATAAAAACAACCATCCAAACGTATTACTGTGTAATAAATCGAGGCTTACAAATCCCAATACGAAGAGTGGACTTGGTGCATGACATACGGCTAATAAAAAATTTGCTTCTTTTGGATGTAGTTGTCCACTGTTTTTTAAGTAAACGATTGTTGTTGCTCCAGACGGATACCCCCCGAGTGCGCTAATAATGTATGCTTGTACGTATAATGAAGCTCTTTTTGTTTTCGTTCGCATAGGAGCCGTTAAACGAAGAAGCCATTGCGTTAAAATAAGATAAGGCAATAAATATGGGAATAGCGCATCCATAAAAAGGTTTAAACCTAAATCGGTACCATTGTGAGCTGTTTGTGGGAATAACAAGAGTAATAGAATAAGAACTATGCAAATCGCTATTTGAATTGTCGCATACATGTTATCATCTCGTTTCAACTTTTTGTCATTCACAAAGGCAAATGCTAAAATCAATATATGTAAAAAAGGCAAAAACATGAACGTATGGTTTTGCGAGCGTCCTAGGAGGTTTTTTCTAAATGAAGAAAAAAATTAGTATTTATGCAGTGTTATTAGTCGTGATTTGTTTTTTTGCACTATACCGACTAGACGCTTATATTATGAAGCCTGGAAGTGCTTATGATGTCAGTAAATTTGTTACCGTTGAAAATGACCACACAGAAAATAAAGGGTCTATGAGTTTAATGACGGTAGCTATGCAGCAAGCAACGCCTTTTTCGTATTTATGGGCGAAAACACAAAAACATCAAAAAATAATGGATATTAGTCAAGTTCGAAATCCAATGGAGGATGAAGAAGAATATAATGTTCGACAGCTTAAATTAATGACTGATTCACAATTTAATGCAAAGTATGTAGCTTTTCAAAAGGCAGGTATTCAAACAAAAATTATCTTCAACGGTGTTTTTGTATTAAATGTCTTAGAAGGTGGTGCTTCAGAAAATCTATTAAAAGCTGGTGATGAAATTATTGAAGTTGATGGGCAAAAAATTAAAAACCAACAAATGCTTGTAGATCTTTTGAAGCCTAAGCAACTTGGGGACAAAGTGACAATTAAATTTAAACGGAATAAAAAAGAACAAGAAGTAACGATTACATTAAAGGAAATCCCGAAATCAGAAGAGAAAAGAGCTGGTTTAGGTATTACGTATGCTGAAAGTAAATCTATTGAAACAAATCCTAAGGTGTCTATGAAGACTGAGGATATTGGAGGTCCATCTGCTGGACTAATGTTTACATTAGAAATTTTAGATCAGCTTCTCGAAGAGGATTTAACAAAAGGCTATGCTGTTGCAGGTACAGGGGAAATGCTGGTTGATGGTACTGTTGGAAGAATTGGTGGAATAGACTATAAAGTTATTGCCGCGGATCGAGATGGTATGGAAATCTTTTTTGCGCCAGATGATGAAATTTCTCCAGAAATGAAAGCTAAATATCCCGAGCTAGAATCTAACTATGCTACAGCAGTAAAGACTGCTAAGGAAATTGGTACAAAAATGAAAATAGTTCCAGTTAAAACAGTTGATGATGCAATCGAATATTTAAAACAATTACCGCAGAAATAAAGATTTATCATCATAATGAGGAATTGATTTCCGTTCCGGCTGGGCGCTTTGTTGTTGCTGTCGCTACGCTTTCGCACAGAGCAAAGCTTCCTGGGGGCGTCCGATGAGCCGCTTCACTCGCGATGCTCGCTCCAGGGTCTCATCTGTGACGCTGATCCCCAAGGAGTCGCCCAGCCTCCACTCCAATCAATCACTTTACTTAGCATGTACCTTCTGGTCACTGATAAAAAGAAACTTTGGCAACAAATGTTTTATATTCGAAACAAAGCGGCAGTAACAGGTGTTTTTTGTGCGAAAGCGAAGCGACAGCAACAGGTGTTTTTTGTGCGAAAGCGAAGCGACAGCAACAGCAGATGTACAACCACGTCACTGTTATAAATCTAATCTATTCGATTATGGTAAGTAGTTACAGCGTTCGTTTTTAAAATGCATAAAATTTATAAAAGTTCTACGCTATCATTGATTGGAGTGGAGGCTACTCGAGTGCTCCTGTCGCTTCGCTTTCGTCGCAGAGTAAAGCTTCCTGCGGTAAAAGCGAGATAGGTGAGACCCTGCAGGGAGCAAATGTTTTTCGTGTCAAAGCGGAGTGTTAATGAAGCTGCTTAACGCTCGCCCGCGGGAAAGTGAGTAGCCTAGAACAGAAATCAACTCCTCGTTTTGCCAAAGAGCCATAATGTGCTGCCTTTAATTTCACTGACATACAAGTTTTTCAACACACTAAAAGGATGCTAGAAGAATTTCTGGCATCCTTTTAGTATGATTTTTATCACTTAAAAACGAATCGGTGGTGTTTGATAATCTTTCGGAAGACTTTGCTCCTTTGTTCCGTGTTCTATACTTAAATTGTATACCTCTGCTGCATGAATATCTACAGCAAGCATAGCATCATCCATAGCGGCAACACGACTGATTAAAGGTAAAGGGATGTCTTTTTTATGCATTCCTAAATAGGCTTGCCCCTGTGTACTCATGCCGAGTAAACGAATAGTGGAGGGGGCATCAAAGCTTTGCAACTGTTCCTTTGTAAATCCGGTATAAATGTGTGTGAGCATACGCTGAAGTCGTGTCCAAGTATAGCGTTTCGATTTTATTTTTTCCATAAAGCTGCTGAATGAATGACTTGTTTTCGCTGCTTTAATAAGAGCATTTTCAATTCCTTCTGTTACTTCAGCATAGCGAGTAAGTTCATTAGGTGTGTGCCGAATAAGTGTAAACTGTAAGAATGGCCAAAAAGTTTCCCAACTTGCAAATTTACCGTATTTTCCATACCAATCAGATAAATAATCAAATGATGCTTTAGGGAGAACATCTTGCACACTTTGTAGTGCACTGGTTGTTGCTAGAGCCTTGCGTATTCCTGTCGCACTAGCGATGGATGCACCTTCTTGTAAAGCGTCATGGTAACCTGCAGCAATACGAGGGATCGTTAAAGGTTGAATCTTACCACCTAGCGCCATGGCAGCCTCAATATAATGAAAACCAAGTATATTGTTTGGTTGTGCCAAATCAATGTATGTTGCAGGAAACTTTTGAGAAAGCTGTTGATAGGCATAATGTAGACTTTTAGGATAGCTTGCGCCCGTTTGAAGGCTTTCTTTAATAAGAGCGTCATATTCAGTGCGATGATTATTAATGAGCTGAAACGTATTCATAAAGGGTTGTATGGAACCGTCTTCGCTTCCGAAGGCAAAAGAATCGCAACCAATTGCAGAAAGTAAGGAAATTGCACCTTTTGCGAAATCAGTTGCAGGTGCGGTACTGTAGACATAGGGTAGCTCGATGACAATATCAACACCACCTGCTAGGGCCATTTTTGTACGTGTCCATTTATCGACCATGGCTGGTTCACCGCGCTGCAAAAAATCCCCGCTCATGATAGCGATGGCTATATCCGCTTGTGCTACTTTTTTTGCCTGTTCCAAATGATAGGCATGTCCATTATGAAAAGGATTGTATTCAACAACTATTCCGACTGCTTGCATTATTTAAGCCCCCTTTATCAATATATTTGCTTCTCGTTCTTAGTGGAGTCTGTTGCATATTTAGAACGGTTTGGAGCAAATATGCTTTTCATAGTATATAATTATAGGTGGGTTTTATTGTGGTGACAAGAAATTATCTTGACATCTATTTTTACACATTATATAATCAACAGTGTTGTCTCGAGGTGATTAAACGAATGAAATGGTCAATTCATCAATTATCTAAATACCGCCAAAACGGGATGCCAATCGATGCCTATGTCCAGTTGGACGAGGTGATGGAGCGAAACCAGGATATTCGAGCAATTTCGCCCGTTCATGTAAAAGGGCTATGTACTTTCGGTGCATCGCAAATGACATGTCAGCTAACTGTGACGGCGACGTTAACACTACCATGTGCACGCACGTGGGAAAATGTTGAGTTTCCAATCGAAGTTGAGACAGTTGAAGTTTTCAGCTGGATTGACGAAGAAAAACGAGGGGAAGATGACGGAGACATTCACTATATTGATGGTGAAGTCATCGACATGAAGCCAGTACTTGAGGAGCTTGTTCTTCTTGAGGTACCTATGCAAGTGTTCAAAGAGAATACTGAAGGACAAATGCATGGTGGTAAAAACTGGTCTTACGCAACAGATGAAGACGTTGAACTACACAAAAAAGCTGACGAACAAAAAGTGGATCCAAGACTAGCTTCATTAGCTAAGTATTTTGATCAAACAGACGAATAGACGATCTGTAAGGAGGTGCCATCAATGGCTGTACCATTTAGAAGAACTTCTAAAACTGCAAAAAGAAAGCGTCGTACGCATTTCAAACTATCTGTACCTGGTATGGTAGCTTGCCCTAACTGTGGTGAAGCTAAATTATCACACCGTGTTTGCAAAGCTTGTGGACAATACAAAGGTAAAGAAGTAGTAAGCAAATAATACAGTGTTTGCTCACTTAAAAGGCTAGTAGAGAGACCATGGCTCTTTACTAGTCTTTTTTTAGTTCGAAAAGACGGAATTTTTCGCTAATTACGAAAAGATATATAGTGCTATAATAATTGTATGATACAATCTATCCAATGTGACAAAGGGGGAAAAAGTATGGCTTATATAATTGAAAACAAAGAAGGTATTATGACATTTACGATTAATCGAGAAGAAAAGAGAAATGCGGTCAATGATGAGGTTATGGATGGTCTTCAAGAAGTAATTACATATATTAGAAATCATGATGATGTGCGTTTTTTGGTTGTGACAGGTGCGGGGGATAAATCATTTTGCTCAGGGGGAGATTTGTCTGAATTCCATTCGCTTGAAACTGAGGATGCGGCGTTTGGGATGTTGAGTAAGATGGGCAAAATATTATACGAACTTGCAACATTGCCTGTGCCAACGATTGCATTAATAAATGGAGCGGCGGTTGGTGGAGGTTGTGAGATTGCGACAGCTTGTGATTTTCGACTAGTGGCAAGTCATGCAAAGTGCGGTTTTATCCAGGGAACATTAGCAATTACGAGTGGCTGGGGAGGCGGTACATACTTATTCGAACGAGGGTTACGTCATGATCGTGCGATGAAGATGCTAGTCGATGCAAAACCTTATCCAGCAGAGTTACTATATGAGATTGGTTGGGCAATGCGTGTCTTTGAAGGTTCGAAAGAAGAGGCATTGAATGATTTTATCGAGCATATGCGTAAAATTCACCCTTCTGTTCATAAGGCTTATAAAGAAATCGAGCTTCGTAAGTGGCGTGAACGTAATATGTATGAACGTGTTATGGAGGAAGTTCGTACATGTGCAAAATTGTGGGAAAGTGAAGCTCACCACGAGGCAGTTGCTAATTTCCTAACAAAGAAGAACAATAAATAATGTGTAACGGCAGTGATTATAGCAAAACATAATCGCTGTCTTTTTTTAACTTCTTTCAGCAAATGTTTTTGCAACGGCAGTTACAGACTGAAAGAAGTTAAAACCTCTGGCGGATGTCGCGGATGTTGAAAAGAATGAATTGTGCGGGCACAATTCAAAATCCGGACGCAATTACGCCAAGGCGAAATTGATTTCGATGATTCTATTTTGCTCGCTCATGCATATAGTAGTAAAAAATGCGAGGGTGATAGATTATGGAATTGAAAAAAAGAAAAGATCAGTGGACAAAGGAAGACGATGAAAGATTAGCAGAAATTGTGTTGCATAATGTGCAAAATGGCAAAACACAGCTAGAAGCTTTTGAATTAGCTGCTGTTGAATTAGGTCGTACAAAACAAGCATGTGGTTTCCGTTGGAATAAAACGTTACGTGGTCAATATAGTCAGTCGCTACTAGCTGTACGAAATCAACCGCAACAATCTATGCGAAGCCATTTGAAATTGGCATTGACAAGTTTTGATGAATTAACAGAGGCTTATCAAACTCTTGAAATAAGGCACCGTGAATTACAAAATGAGCATGATAAACTAGTGAAATGGTTGCAACAAGGGTATTCTTTAATGAAAGATTAAAATGAGAGAGTGGTCGTAAGTTAAAAGTGCTGTAGAGGTAAGTTACTTAGTAAGAGTGTAAACTTGAATGAAAACATAATCCTACACTAAGTATTTCAATAATTATTTATCCCGCATTAAGAAATCTGTGCCGAAAGAAAGAAGATAGGTGGGAGATTAACTGCCCGTAAAAGTCCGATTAGTGTATAATATAAGAACCTGCATAGGAGGTGCCTTAGAACTATTTCTAAGGCACCTCCTTCTGTAGAGAGGGACGAAGACGGGAAATTTGTGATAGGTTGTTTAGAAGGGTATTCTCTTATTTAGATTGCTCATTTGCAAATGTGGGAGGTGTGGAGTGTAGTGAATGTGGCGATTATTGGTGCTGGGGCTGTAGGTCAGTTAACGGCAAGTTTTTTAGCTGAGTCTGGTATGTCTGTAACGTTGGTTGCAAGAAGGCAGGGGCAAGCGGATGAACTTAATGTAAAGTATTTAACACGAGTGAATGTTGATGGAACGGAAACGGTTCAAAAAGTCGCTTCAACTACGAAATTAGAGGAGCTGCCACAGCAAGATTTAATTGTGATTGCGGTTAAATATGGTCAATTGCAAAAGCTTTACGAACAATTGTCTTCATTACCAAGTGAAGTACCGTTGCTGTTTATGCAAAATGGTTTAGCACATTTTGATGAAGCACTACGTTTACCACAAAAAAATATAGCTTTTTGTTCTGTGTCATTTGGTGCTCAAATGATAGCTCAGTCAACTGTACAACATAGAGGAGTAGGGGCTTGTAAAATTGCGATAGAGCGTGGGAATAGTGATGTATTTAACAAGTTGTTACAACTTAGAAATTCTTTATACCCAATTGAATTGGTTGTTAATGCTGAACAAATGCTATTTGAGAAAGCTGTATTTAATTGTTTGATTAATCCATTAACGGCTGTTTTACAAGTGAAGAATGGAGAGCTAGTAACGAATAAGCATGCATTTTTACTAATGCAAACTATCTATCATGAGTTGGCGGTTGCTTTTAAAGGCATAGAACAAGCTATACCTTTTTTCAAAGTGATAGACTTATGTGAAAAAACAGCAAATAATACGTCCTCTATGTTAGCGGATCGGATGCATGGGAGAAAAAGTGAAATTGACACGATTGTTGGAGTAATACTAGAAAAAGCTCTAGCAAGTGGTCACAATTTGCCTACCTTACGTACTTTATATCACCAAGTACTTGCAATAGAGGAGAGCGGTGAAAGAAGTTGAAAGAGTTTTTACATATTGTTATTAGTATCGTCATTTTTTGTCCAATCCTTTTATTTGTGATTGTCTATTTAATTAGTCGGAAGGTTAAAATCCGAGGCACTCATGCTTTTGGAGCGGCATCAGACATGACGACATTTTGTTTGTTTTTTTCAGTACCTCTAGCGATTGATGTGCTATGGAATATAAATGTTAGCGCACTGTTAGTATCGTTAGCAATAATGATGGCAATGGTTTTTACATATATTGATTGGCGAACAAAAAAAGAGATTGAAGTGAAAGCGTTACTTAGGAAAATTTGGCGCTTTCAATTTTTGGTACTAAGTACGGCGTATATTGTTATTTGTATAATAGGTGTTATTCAATCAGTAATTGAATATTTACAGGCTGTCTAAGCATTTTCTTTTCATGTTGAAGCCATAAGCGTTAAAATGATAGCATTATAAATTGTTTTTAGTAATAACTCTATATGTTGCAAAAAATATTAAATAAATTCCAAAGTACTCAAGCGTTTAGCAACATACTAAGGGTAAATCGCATAGTAAGTATTAAAGGAGTTTATGACAAATTTGCTTGTTAAGAGGCTCGTCACCAAAAGTTGTGGATGACATTTGTTGATGCGTATGTCTTGAATATAAGTTGGAACAGAAATCAACCACACGTTATGGTAATGAGCTTATTAAGAGCAAGAAGATGATTTAGTGAGTAGAGGAGTTTGTGTTAAATGAAACTGGAGTCAATCCGAGTACCCATAAAAAATCGTTTGCTAGCAGATTATTGGTCGCCAAATACTGCCATCCATGAGTTTTTTGAATATGAATATAACGATAAATCTTTTGAAAAACGAGCGCAATATTTAGATCAGCATGCGCATGATCAAAAAGAATTAACGGACATTATCCGTCAATTTATGGAGCCGCTTGGTATTTCGCAGAAAGCGAATGAACATTTACAGCAACTAGAGCAAGGTGCTGTTGCGGTTGTCGGTGGGCAGCAGGCGGGTATATTAACTGGCCCTCTTTACTCAGTGCATAAGGCGATTTCAGTCATTACATTAGCGAAAGAGCAAAGTGCGAAGCTTCAACGACCGGTTGTTCCTGTTTTTTGGATAGCTGGAGAAGATCATGATTTAGAGGAAATTAACCATACGTATACATTACAAGGTGCTACTATTAAAAAACGAGCTTACGGTGAACGTTCAAGACGTAAAACAATGGCTTCTGTAACGAGTATAAATAAAGAATCCATGACACAAGTATTGAATACAATTATGAAGGATATTGGTGAAACGGAATTCACTGAAATGCTTATTAAACAATTAATGGATACGCTTAATAAGAGTGAAACATTTACGGATTTCTTTGCGCAACTTATGAACCAGTTGTTTAAAGATGAAGGTTTATTGATGATAGATGCAGCGGACTTTAAATTCCGACAATATGAGAGTAAGAATTTTACCCGTATCATTCATAAAAATGAAGAAATTGCTAGAGTGGTAACAGAAAAAGAAGTGGAGCTTGAACGTGCAGGCTATGGCAATCCTATTTTGGCATCGAATGAAGCGGCCAATCTATTTTTTGTAGAAGATGGGGAACGTCATCTATTGGAGAGGAAGAATCAGCTATTTGTTAATGTGGCTGCAAATATCAAGCTGTCGCGTGAAGAACTTTTAGAAATTGCAAACAAGCATCCTGAGCAATTAAGTAATAATGTTGTTACAAGACCGTTAATGCAGGAAATGACTTTGCCTGTGCTTGCATTTGTTGGTGGACCAGGAGAGCTTGCGTACTGGGCGACGTTGAAGGATGCATTTTCGGTATTAGATTTACAAATGCCGATTTTTGCTCCGCGTCTTCATATCACGATTGTCACGCGTCATGTAGAACAACTTTTACGTGAACTTCATTTAAATGTTGCTGATGTTTGGGATGGGAAAGCGTTACAGCTTCAGGAACAGTTTGTTGCAGAAGTACAGGATGCTGAAGCGAAACGTCAAATTCAGACGATGCAACAAGAGCTTTTCGAAAAATATGCTGCACTTCAAACTTATTTAGAAGAGCAACATCTATTGCTAGATAAAATACTTACAAAAAATAAAGAGAATCATCTAAAACAATTTGAGTATTTACAGCAAAAGATTGAACAAACTGTACTTAATAAGCATGAAACGACAATCCGGAAATTTATGACGCTGCAAAATGAGCTATATCCAAATGAGGGATTGCAAGAAAGAACTTATAATCCTTATCAGTATTTCAATGAGTTTGGACCTATGTTGATTGCTGAAATGTTGAAGCAGGATTATAACGTTGGAAATCACCACTATTTACTTTATTTATAATTTCCGAATGTGTATCTTTGTGCCTAATTAATGATTTTATACAATATGGATTTGATGATCACTATCGACATTGCTAGTGAATAGAGAGCTATCCTACTAAGGGTAGCTCTTTTGTTATGTCATTTGGCACAGGTGGGATGTTTCGTTGAAGGTCTAATTTCATATTAGATATTAAAGTGTCAAGTTTTTTTTAAAATAAGTGGAGGAAAGTGGGGGGATGTGGTACATTATTTAATAAAGTGGGGTGAATAGCATGTTCATGGGAGAATATCAACACTCTGTTGATGCGAAAGGACGATTAATCGTGCCCGCAAAATTTCGTGAAGCCTTAGGTGAAACGTTTGTTGTGACACGCGGACTTGATAATTGTTTATTTGGCTATCCTATGGATGAATGGCGAAAACTCGAAGAAAAATTAAAGGGCTTACCGATGACCAAAAAGGATACACGTGCATTTGCAAGGTTTTTCTTTTCTGGAGCAACGGAAGTAGAGATAGACAAGCAGGGGCGCATTAATATTCCTTCAACTCTAATGCAGCATGCACATCTTGTGAAAGAATGTGTAGTGTTAGGGGTTTCGAATCGAATTGAAGTATGGGCGAAAGATGCTTGGGAGGCTTACTTTAGTGAGTCTGAACAATCCTTTAATGAAATTGCAGAAAATATGATTGGCTTTGATTTTTAATTTTTAGACGCGTAAGTGTCTGCTGTATATGAAGTTAAGGCCTGAAGGGAGCGAGTGGTATGTTCGATCATACAACCGTGTTATTAAGAGAAACAGTTGATGGGTTGAACATCGATCCTGATGGTGTGTATGTGGACTGCACGTTAGGTGGGGCAGGGCACAGTGAATATTTAGTACAACAATTATCTGAAAAAGGTCGTTTAATTTGCTTTGACCAAGATATGATCGCTATTAACAATGCAAAAGTTCGATTGGCGCCATATATTGAGCGCGTAACATTTGTTCACTCGAATTTTCGCTATTTAAAAGAAGAATTATTAAATCTTGGTATCGAGCAAGTTGATGGCATTTTATATGATTTAGGTGTTTCTTCACCACAGTTAGATACACCAGAACGGGGATTTAGTTATCATCATGATGCACCTCTGGATATGCGCATGGATCAAACGGCATCGCTTACAGCATTTCATGTCGTGAATGAATGGGCATATGAAGATTTAGTGCGTATATTTTTCCGTTATGGAGAAGAAAAATTTTCAAAGCAAGTTGCTCGTAAAATTGAAGAGGCACGCAAGGTGGCACCGATTGAAACGACTGGACAACTTGTAGAACTTATTAAAGAGGGTATCCCAGCAGCGGCTCGCCGTAAAGGTGGACATCCAGCGAAGCGCATATTCCAAGCAATACGAATTGCTGTTAATGATGAGCTAGGCGCAGCAGAGGATTCATTAGTCGATGCGATTGATATGATCAACGTAGGTGGACGCGTTAGTGTCATTACGTTCCATTCATTGGAGGACCGCCTATGCAAGACAATTTTTAAGGAAGCGTCATCATTACCGGAATTACCACCGAATTTACCAGTAATTCCTGATGACATGAAGCCAACTTTAAAGCTTATTACGAGAAAACCGATTCTTCCTTCAGATGAAGAATTGGCAGTAAACAATCGAGCTCGTTCAGCAAAGCTTAGAGTGGTAGAGAAAATTAACGACAAAGGGCGTGAGTAAATGGCAGCAGTTCGTGTAAGGCAGCACCAACAACAACATGTGCAACAACCGATAACACCCTCTAGTCCACAACCCACTATCATCCGTCGTAAAAAACCGAACCAGAAGTTTGAAAAGACAATGCTAATTTTTTTAGTTGGCATTATTGCTGTATTATCAGTACTAGTTTTAAATAAGCAAGCAGCAATTCAAACGACAAGCATAGACATTCAAAAAATCGAAGCTGAAGCAGATGAGATTGCTAAACAGAATGTTGACTTGACAGTTCGTGTGAGTGAACTTTCTACATACGATAACATATTGAAAAAAGCTAAAGAACTCGGTTTAACTCTAAATGAGAAAAATGTAAAGGTAGTGCCGGGAGAATGAAAAAAAAGAGATTTCGATTCCAATGGGGAGCCTTTCTATTATTAATTTTTTATGGAGGGCTCTTTTTTCTATTGTTCTCAAGAATGTTTATGTTACAGGCGACAGGTGAAGTGGAAGGACAAGAGCTTGCGGCAAAGGCAGCTGCGAAATATAGTAAAGAAAGTGCCATAACAGCAAGTCGTGGGAAAATTTACGATGGAAATAATCAAGTCATTGCTGAGGATACACTTAGCTACCGATTAATTGCAATTGTAAGTGACAAGGCCACGACAGATCCGAAAAAACCTCGACATGTAGTAGACCCAGAAAAAACTGCGAAAATATTAGCAAAATATCTTCCTGATACTACTGACGAAGAAAAAATCTATAAACAGCTTACTAGGGTAAATGATAAGGGCGAAAAACCTTATCAAGTTGAATTTGGTAGTGCGGGTCGTGGAATAAGTCATGAAACTATGAGTAAAATCAAAGAGGAGAAATTACCAGGGATTATATTTATGAACGATTTAAAACGTTATTATCCAAATGGAATTTTTGCCTCGCACTTAATTGGCTTCACTGTCAGTGAGGAAAATAAGGATAGGACGTTCACGACTAAAGGAAAAATGGGTCTAGAGTACACCTATAACAAAGAACTAACCGGTAAAGATGGTAAGGTTGAATACGAAACAGATGCCTTTAGTTATCTATTGCCAAATAGTGAGAAAATGATAACTCCTGCGAAGGATGGCAACGATATTTATTTAACGCTTGATAAAACGATTCAAAGCTTTGTAGAGGAAACAATGACACAGGTAGAAAAGGAATATAATCCTGAATCTATGACAGCTGTTGTAGCAGATCCGAAAACAGGGAAAATCCTAGCGATGTCTCAGCGACCTACGTTTAATCCTGATACACGTGAAGGTAAAAATATGAAGTGGTTAAATGAAGTTATTGAGGAAACTATTGAACCAGGTTCAACGATGAAAACGTTCACGCTCGCCTCGGCTATTGATACTGGGGCATGGGATCCAAATGCGTATTATCCGTCAGGAACATACATGGTTCATGGTGTGCCTATTAGAGACCATAATAATGGGGTTGGTTGGGGTTATATTCAATATTTAGACGGCTTCCAACGTTCATCTAATACTGCAATGGCTCACCTTTTAGAGAGAATTGGTAACGATGTGTTTTTTGATTATTTAGATCGATTTGGATTTGGTAAGAAAACAGGTATTGATCTACCAAACGAAGCATCGGGTACACTTTTATCGAAATATCCAGTAGAACGAGTGACAACAACGTTTGGTCAAGGTTCTACGGTAACGCCGATTCAGTTAATACAAGCAATAACGGCGATTGCGAATGATGGCAAAATGATGCAACCTTACGTGATTGATCGTATTGTAGACTCATCCACAGGGAAAGTCATTCAAAATCACGAGCCTGTTGAAAAAGGACAGCCGATTAAAGCTGATACAGCAAAACAAGTACGTGAAATTCTTGCCTCTACATTAACATCGAAAAATGGGACAGCGAAGGATTTTGTACTTGAGGATTATCAGGTTGCGGGGAAAACAGGTACTGCCCAAATCCCGTTAGGAAATGGTAATTATTCGTGGGGAGCAAATGAATTCCTGTATTCATTCCTAGGAATGGCTCCTGTAGATGATCCGCAGCTCGTTATGTATGTTTCAATAAAAAGACCGAAGTTAAAGGGTGAACTTGGTTCTATACCAGTTTCAAAAGTATTTAACCCAGTGATGTTAAATAGTTTAAAGTATTTAAATGTTAATCCTGAAGATGTACAGCATGTTGACAATACAAAAATAAAGGATTACACAGGTCAAAGTGCTGAGGCGATCCAAGTGGAGCTTACGAATGATGGTCTACAGCCAGTGATTATTGGTGGTGGCGGTAAAATTATTGACCAGTATCCAAAAGGGCCTCAAAAGCTTGTTAAAGGTAACCTTGTGTTTTTAAAAACAAAAGGTGATACAACACTTCCGAACTTTACTAACTGGTCATTGCGTAATGTACTTGTCTTTAAGTCAATGTCCGGTTTAGAAATTGAAGTCGTTGGAGAGGGCTATGTCGCTAGTCAAAGCGTATCGGCAGGTACTGTAATTTCGGATAGTTCACCGATTGTCGTGAAGCTGAAAACACCAGCGGAAGGCTTTAAGAAAGATGTAGAGACCCCCTCTGAGGGTGAAATTGAACAAATAGATGATGAATAGATACTGAATAGAAGTCCACTTTATTTCATACGTTGTAAAAAACAAGGTGTGATGTCGAATGAAGTGGATTTCTATCCATTCCAAAAAGCGATTGCGTATTTTATACGTATTGTTTATGTTTGTAGCAGCTGCGATTGTCATTAGGCTCTTCTTCTTGCAAGTGTTAGATCAAAAAGAACTGACCAAGAAAGCTGAAGAGAACTGGGACCGAGAAATTCCATTTGCCAATGAGCGAGGGCATATTACAGACCGCGATGGGAAAAATATTGTTACCAATAAGCTTGCGCCAACTTTATATTTCATGCCTTCTCAAAGTAAGGATATTGAAGGAGCAGCAGCAAAAATTGCTCAAGTTCTAGGAGTAGATGAACAAAAGCTATTGGAAAAAATGAAGAAAAAAGAATACTTAGTAAAGCTGGCACCTGAAGGGAAAAACATTTCCTATGAGAAAGCAGTGCAGTTACAAGGTATGCAGATTGACGGATTATATAGTGGTGTTGATTATTCAAGGGATTATCCATACGGTACCTTACTATCTCGTTTTTTAGGTTTCACAGGCTATGATGCACAAGGTTTAGCAGGAATTGAATATGAATACAATAAGCTATTACAGGCTAATTCTTCGGCAATTCGGCTCTTTACAGATGCGAAAGGGAATAATTTGCAGAACGTAGCAAGCGCTTGGAAGTCTGGTGAAGATGGCGCGACAATCGAGCTGACGATAGATGTAGATGCACAACAGGTCGTCGAGCGTGAATTGTCGCAGGCAATGGAGCGTTATGAAGCTGATCAAGCGTTAGCGATTGCTATGAATCCAAACAATGGTGAGATTTTAGCATTAGCCTCCTATCCTACCTTCCATCCAGCAGAATATCAGATGGTAGAGCCTGCTATCTACAATCGGAATTTACCAGTTTGGATGACGTATGAGCCGGGATCGACGTTCAAAATTATAACGCTCAGTGCAGCACTAGAAGAAAATTTAGTAGATTTAGAGAAGGATACTTTTTATGATCCGGGCTATTCAATGGTTGCAGGAGCTAAATTGCGTTGTTGGAAGCGTAGTGGTCATGGACATGAAACATTCCTAGAAGTTGTAGAAAATTCTTGTAACCCAGGTTTTATTGAATTAGGTCAACGACTAGGTGATGATAGATTACTACAATATATTAAAGATTTTGGTTTTGGCCAAAAAACAGGGTCTAACATCGCCGGAGAAGCTTCAGGGATTTTATTTTCAAAAGAAGCCTTTGGACCTGTAGAGCAGGCAACAACTTCATTTGGTCAAGGGGTAGCCGTTACACCTATTCAACAAGTGCAAGCCGTAGCCGCAGCAGTAAATGGGGGTAAGCTTTATACGCCATATGTTGTGAAAAAGGTTTTTAATCCGAATACTGGGGAAGTAATAAAAGAGACTGAACCGGAAGTTAAAAAACAGGTTATTCGAGAAGAGACATCTGCGAAAGTTCGAGGTGCATTGGAATCTGTTGTAGCGAAAGGCTCAGGACGTCAAGCTTACCGAGATGGCTTACGTATTGGAGGTAAAACTGGTACAGCGCAAAAGGTAGAAAACGGTCGTTATAAAAGTGGCGATTATATCGTATCTTTTATTGGCTTCGCACCAGCGGATAATCCGCAAATCGTCGTTTATGTAGCAGTAGATAACCCGAAAAAGACAACACAGTTTGGCGGAGTTGTAGCAGCTCCAATCGTTGGTCAAATTATTGAAGATGTTGCACCTTTTGTTGGCATTGAAAAATCGAAGGCACAGCTTGAAAAGGATTATCGTTGGGGTGACCCAATTACTGTGAAGGTACCAAGTTTTATTGGTCAAACAAAGGACGATATTGCCAAGCAACATTATCCATTCCGTATTGAATGGCATGGAGAAGGGACTAAAATTGGCAATCAACTGCCTGAAGTGGATAGTGTTATCAAACAAGATGGCACCATTCATCTATATTTAGAGAACTAATATAACTTTACCTTTAAAAAATGGGAAAGAACCACTATTATTATGAAGGGTAGTAATAAATAAATGAAAGTTTGTGCTTTTTTCTTGAAGAAGAAAGTGAAACGAGATTTAAAGGAGATTTTTCAATGAAACTCGCAACAACTCTTACCATTTTAGCTATTGCTTTTATAGTAACAGTTATCCTGGCACCTATTTGTATTCCACTTCTTCGCCGATTAAAATTCGGTCAAAGTATTCGTGAAGAAGGACCAAAATCACATATGAAAAAAGCTGGTACACCAACAATGGGCGGTATTATTTTCTTAATTGCCATTGTCCTAACTACTGTTGCTGTAGGAAGCTTTTTAGATTTATTTACAACACAAACCGTCGTACTGATATTAGTATTAGCAGGGTTTGGATTAATCGGCTTGTTAGATGATGGCTTAAAGGTTGTTTTTAAACGTAATTTAGGACTAACATCACTTCAAAAGCTGATTGGTCAAATTGTCATTGCGATCTTAGCCTTTTTCTTATTACATGTAGGATCGTTTGATACAACACTTGCTATACCATTTACGGATTGGACGATTGATCTTGGTAATTTCTATGTAGCCTTTTTAATTTTCTGGTTAGTTGGCTTCTCGAATGCAGTAAATTTAACAGATGGACTAGATGGGCTTGTGGCAGGTACTGCATCTATTGCCTTTGCAGCATTTGGTGTTATTGCTCTATTCCAAGATCAAGCAGATATCGCCTTATTTGCATTTGCGGTGACAGGTGCATTATTAGGATTTTTACTTTTTAATGCGAATCCTGCAAAGGTATTTATGGGGGATACAGGTTCGTTAGCATTAGGTGGAGCTTTAGCAATGGTATCTGTTTTAGTAAAGGCAGAATTCTTATTATTATTAATTGGATTAGTATTTGTTATTGAAACATTATCCGTTATTTTACAGGTAGGTAGCTTTAAACTTCGTAAAAAACGTATTTTTAAAATGAGTCCTATTCATCATCATTTTGAATTATCAGGTTGGTCAGAGTGGAAGGTAGTACTTGTCTTTTGGTCAACTGCTTTAGCAGTAGCATTGATTGCAGTCTTATCGGAGGCGTTCTAATGAAAAACTATACAGATTTACAACATAAAAAAGTCCTAGTTTTAGGTCTAGCTAAAAGTGGTGTGGCTGCAGCAGAGATTTTACATGAGCTTGGCGCCTTTGTGACGGTCAATGATTCAAAACCATTTGACGAAAGCCCAGATGCACAAGGCTTATTGCAAAAGGGTATTACAGTTATTTGTGGGCGTCACCCAGAGGATTTACTCGATGAAGGCTTTGAATTAGTTGTGAAAAATCCAGGGATTCCTTATAGCAACAAAATAGTAGCTGATGCCATAAGCCGTGAAATCCCGGTATGGACAGAAATTGAGCTTGCCTATTTAATTAGTGAAGCGCCGTTTATTGGGATTACAGGGTCAAATGGTAAAACAACAACGACAACATTAATTTTTGACATGCTGAATGACGGTGGCCCAAAACCGCTAATTGCAGGGAATATTGGGACAGTAGCATGTGGTGTTGCTAGAGAGGCACAGAAGGAAAATGTAATTGTTACGGAGTTATCCTCTTTTCAATTAATGGGAATCAAAACATTCAAGCCGAAAATCGCTATATTAACTAATCTTTATGATGCACATCTTGATTATCATGGGACATTTGACAACTATGCAGAGGCAAAATTTGGTGTCTCACGTAATCAAGATGAAAGCGATTATTTTATCTATAATGCTGATCAGCCAGTTGTTGTTGGTTATGCAACAAAATCTAATGCTAAAAAGGTACCATTTAGTTCTAAGGGGCGTACAGAAGAGGGTATTAGTGCGGATGAAACAACAATTTACTGGCAGGGTGAACCATATTTAGATCGAGCAAATATCGCTTTGCCTGGTAAGCATAACTTAGAAAATATTTTAGCAGCTGTAGCGGCTTGTATTTTAGTAGGCTGTGACAAAGCTAAAATGGAAGAAGTTTTAGCTAAGTTTGGTGGAGTTCGTCACCGTACTCAGTTCGTGCGTGAATGGAATGGACGTAAAATTTACAATGACTCCAAAGCGACAAACTGCTTAGCTACAAAAAGTGCTTTAGATGCATTCCAAGCACCGGTCATTTTACTTGCGGGTGGCTTAGATCGAGGTCATTCATTTGAAGAATTACGTCCATGCATGAGCCATGTAAAAGGTGTTGTTGCCTTTGGAGAAACAGGTTTACGCTTTGTAGAATTTGCGAAGTCGTGTGGCGTACAGCAAACTGTTATTGCCCAAAATGTTGAGGATGCAGTACATTATGCGGCACCGATGTCGGCAGAAGGCGATGTTATTCTTTTATCTCCTGCTTGCGCAAGCTGGGATCAATATGACAGCTTTGAAATACGAGGCGACGTTTTTATTGATGCTGTAATGAAGCTGTAATGAGCCTGTAACTATTTTAGAATATACTTGACTTGGAAGGATGGCATTACTGAGAGGAAAAGAAAGCTATATATTGCTCGTCACAACATTGATGCTTTCAATAATCGGCATTATTTTCGTCTATTCTGCAGGTACCTATTGGAGTGCCATTCATTATAGTGGAAAAATGCCGTTTTATATGAAGCAAAGTATGTACTTTGGGGTAGCCATTATAGTGTTTTTAATCACTATTCGATTAAAGATTTTGCAAACTCAGTCCTTTTGGAAGATGGCCTATATATTTTCGTTAATTTTACTGGTCCTTGTACTTATACCAGGAATTGGACTTGTACGAAATGGTTCTCAAAGCTGGATTGGAGTAGGTCCGTTAACAATCCAGCCAGCAGAGCTAACGAAAATTACAGTCATTGTGTACTTGAGTCATATTTTAGCGCAACATAAAACGGGTACGTCGATCGTTAATTGGCGTCATGGATTGGTCCTATTATTACCCGTTGTCCTTATTATGTTGCAGCCTGATTTTGGTTCAGTATTTATTCTAGTTGTTTCTGTGTTTTTATTGTTTTTTGTGGCAGGGTATCCTTTAAAACTTTATGCGATGTTTATGGTTGCTGGGATTGCTGGATTAGTGGGTTTAATTGTCACAGCGCCATATCGACTAAAGCGAATTGAAGCATTTATTGATCCGTGGGTCGATCCTTTAGGAAGTGGCTTTCAGGCTGTACAATCGTTAATGGCTATAGGTCCAGCAGGGATTTTTGGGCATGGTTTTGGACAAAGCAGGCAGAAGTTTTTATATTTACCTGAACCACAAAATGACTTTATTTACGCAATTATTCTTGAAGAGGTAGGATTGCTTGGTGGGCTAGTGATTGTAGCGCTTTTTGTGCTAATAATCTATGCAGGCTATAAATTCGCAGTACAGGCTAAAACAAGAACATCTTATTACGCGATAATAGGACTTGTCACAATGCTGACCGTACAAGCATTTCTAAATATAGCAGTAGTGATCGGATTAGTTCCTGTAACAGGTGTCACATTACCTTTTATTAGCTACGGAGGAACATCTTTAGTAACAATGTGGTTAATAATAGGTATTATTTATCAATTAGCGAAATAAATATAAAGGAGGAGTACTTTTTGGAGAAAGTAATTGATATAGAAGATCGCATACCTACGCTAAAAAAGCGACGAAAAAAGCGTACAAACCGGAAATTTATAGTGCTAATATTACTTTTCTTTATTGTGTTAGCAGTACTCCTTTATTTTCAATCTCCTTACAGTAAAATCAACAAAATAACAGTCAATGGCGCTCAGTTAGCAAATGAAGAATATTATGTACAAGCCAGCACTCTTGAACCTGGAAAGTCGATGTGGGGATTTAAAGTAGAAGATGTAGAGAAATTATTACTAAAGGATAAATGGGTAAAAGATGCACATGTTAAACGTAATTGGCTTCAAGGCGTGACAATAGAAATTAAAGAATGGAAAAAAGTTGCGTACTTAGCTGGTGACGGCACTTATTATCCGTTACTTGAAAATGGCGAACGTTTTGAACAAGCTGGGGATGACATCCCGATTGACGCACCTGTATTTATCGGTATAACTGGCGAAAAGACCATTAAGAAGCTTGTCAAGCAATTAGCACAATTAAAGCCAGAAGTATTATCGTTAATTTCTCAAGTCAATACAAACGGTAATGAGACAAATCCTAATGCTGTTAAGCTTTATATGAACGATGGCTATGAAGTACGTGCTGTTATTCAAACTTTGGCAGAAAAGCTAAATCATTACCCTGCACTTGTGGCACAAATCCCAAATTTAGAAAAGGGTGTTATCGACTTAGAGGTCGGCTCGTATTACAAATCTTTCAATGATGAATACAACAAAGTAAGCATTGACTTAGAGGGAGATTCGGCCAACCAGGAAGTGAAAAAAGATGAACAACAAGAAAAAGAATAGCAAAGGAAATTTCTTTTCAAGAAAACAATTTCAGTTGCTTATTGTTTGTGTGACTATGGGATTTATCGTTGGCTATTCGTACAACCAGGCAAAAGATAATCGAGATGCAAGTTCAAGTGATGCAGAGCTTTTTGAGCAAGAAGAGTCATATCGTGAGGAGTTAATTGCACAGCAAGAGCGCAATAAAGAACTGTCAGAAGAGGTGACTGATTTACAAGAAAAAATTCGCAAGTATGAAAAATCATTTGTTGCTAGTAAAAAGGATTATACAAAGCTTGTTGAAGAAGCAGAGGATTTACGTTTGTTGTTAGGCGATTTAAATGCAGAAGGAAAAGGGATACGTATTACCCTTCAAGACGGTGATTACGATCCGAAATCTGCTAACCCTAATGATTATATTGTGCATGAGAGCCATGTTTTTAAACTACTCAATGAGCTTAAAATTTCTGGTGCCCAAGCAATTGCTATTAATGGTCAACGCGTTTTGGCGAATTCTTATATACGCTGTAATGGACCAGTCATTACGATAGATGGCAAGCAGCATCCGGCTCCATTTGTCATTGAGGCTGTAGGAGATTCAAAAACATTGATGGCTGCCTTAAACTTAAATGGTGGCATTGTAGATCAACTATTAAATGACAATATTGTTGTGTCATTAGAAGAAGAAGAAAAGCTAACTATGCCAAAAGCACAAGTAGAAAGTTAAACGATTTTCAGTTAATATTTACAGACTAAATTTAGTTATAGCCTCCAGATAAGTTATAAATTGTAACATGCGTTCGCATAATTCAAAATCTAAGGAGTAAATCTGTGGGGGGTTACGATACGTCTAGGAGGGGCTATTTTGAAAAAAAATATGTACACCCGAATAACGATCGTGCTATTTATTATCGGTTTGATGATAGCGGTACAATACAATACCATAAAGCAACCAGCTGAGCGAGATACACGAGATATTTGGGCCATAAGAGAGGAATTAGCAGAAGAAAAGCAAAGGCATTCCACATTATTAGCAGAAATTCGCTCACTAAATGAAGTAGTGGGTCGCTATGAGCAATCTGAGAAAGCAAATTTACAGGCTGCATTATATGAAACGTTGAATCGTTTAAAGCTACAGGCTGGGCTAACGGAAGTCACAGGGCCAGGCGTTGTACTTCGTGTTGAACCAGCGCCCGAATTAGTAGAAATGGGGTATGAAATCAAAGAAATTTCACCTGATTTACTAACCCAATTACTAAATGCTCTGTTTAAATACAATGCAGCGAGTGTCTCGATAGATGGAAATCGCGTTGTCCATACGACTGCCATTCGAGACATAAATGGAAAGACTACAGTGAACAGTATACCACTGTCCTCACCACCTTTTGAAATTTATATTGGGACTAGCTCTTTTAAAGAAGCTCAAAAAATGTACAATTCGTTACAGGCTTCAACATTTATCGATTCCTTTTATTTAGATAATTTTAATTTAATTATAGAGGAACCGACTGAGCATTTAACAATCCCAGCATTTGATCAGTCATTGACAAATGATTATTTAACAGAGGTGGAAAAAGGAGAATAATTTATGTGGCTACCATTTTTAGGTTTGATATTTGGACTTGCCCTTGGCTTGTTAACAAATATCCAAATACCCTCTATATATGAAAATTATCTGTCAATAGCTGTTTTAGCAGCATTAGATACATTATTTGGCGGTATTCGCGCTCAATTACAGCATGTATATGACGATAAAGTATTCGTATCAGGATTCTTTTTTAATATAATTCTTGCAGCAGGATTAGCCTTCTTAGGTGTGTATTTAGGGATAGATTTGTACTTAGCGGCTATTTTCGCGTTTGGGGTACGTTTGTTCCAGAATATAGCAATAATTAGGCGTATTTTACTAACGCGCTTAGATGAGAAACGTCACAAGAAGGATGAAAATTCCAAATAATAAGAGAAAAATTGAGCAAAATACTCGATTTGCTTAGACATTATGCTAAATTTACAATAGAATGAGAATAAGAGCATTTTTTCAAGGAGGTGCAGTGAATTGAATCAGCAAGATTTATATATTTCTCTTGATATAGGATCATCCTCTATCAAGGTATTAATAGGTGAAATGAGCGATGGTCAATTACATGTAATTGGCGTCGGAAATGTAAAATCGAATGGAGTTCGAAAAGGTGCAATTGTTGATATTGATGCAACAGTCCAATCGATTCGAAAAGCAATAGAACAAGCCGAACGAATGACAGGATATCAAATTAATGAAGTCGTTTTAGGAGTTCCGGCAAACCAGACGATGTTACAGCTAGTTAAAGGTGTTGTCGCTGTAAATAGTGAAAATAGAGAAATTACAGATGATGATTTAGATAGAGTGGTAGAATCTGCGCAAGTCATGTCAATACCTCCTGAACGTGAATTAGTTAACATCATTCCTAGACAATTTATTGTAGATAACTTAGATGAGATTAAAGATCCACGAGGTATGATTGGTATCCGTTTAGAAATGGATGCCACAATGATTACAACCTCCAAGACACTCTTACACAATGTTCTACGCTGTGTAGAACGTGCAGGTCTAAGTATTCGAGAAATATATTTGCAACCATTAGCAGCAGGTTTTTTTGCATTAACGGAGGATGAAAAAAACCAAGGTACCGCTTTCATTGATTTAGGCGGCGGTTCCACTACTATCACAGTATTCGAAGAGGGACTGTTAACACATACAGGAGTCATTCCAATTGGTGGCGATCATATTACAAAAGATATTTCGATCGTCTTAAAAACACCAACAGAACAGGCAGAACAAATTAAACATCAATTTGGACATGCCTATTATGATGACGCATCAGATGATGAACTCTTCGAAGTACCGGTTGTAGGGACAGATTCAACAGATCAGTACAGCCAGCGCTATATATCAGAAATTATCGGCGCTCGTTTGGAAGAATTATTTGAGTTAGTCATCGACGAGTTAGCACGTCTAGGTGTTAGAGATTTACCAGGTGGTGTTGTTTTGACAGGAGGCGTTGCAAAGCTAGAGGGTATTGCTCAACTGGCACGCCAGATTCTGCAAACGCGTGTTAGAATTTATACACCCGATTATATTGGCGTTAGAGAGCCTTCATTTACGACGGCGGTTGGACTTATTCGTTACGCCTATTTAGAAGATGATTTTTATGGAAAAAGTACTAATACGCAGCCTGTTGAATATGCAGTTGTAGGATCTCCTGCAGCACCTAAAAAGCAAGAATATGCTGCACCTTCAGAATCAAAAGGAAGCGTAATCGGAAGAGCAAAAAAATTATTTGATAAATTTTTTGATTAACATCTTTCAACAGGTGTCCAAACACCCGCTGAAAGAAGTTAAAGCCTCCGGCGGATGTCACGGAATCGGAAAGGAGTTCGCATAGGATGTTAGCCTAAAACCATCGCATCCATGCGATAACGGCTAACTGACCTGCATCGGTAAAAACGCCACGTCCTGTGGTATTACCGAAATGACCGACATCGTGTCGGCCCTCGTGCAGGCCTAAGCACAAAGCCGATTCCGGACGCAATTATACCGAGGCATAATTGATCTTAAATGCGTAATGAATGATACAGAGTCGAGTTACCGTGGGAGGAAAAAGAAATGTTAGAATTTGATACAAGTGTTGATCAACTTGCAGTAATAAAAGTTATTGGTGTTGGTGGCGGCGGTAACAACGCTGTCAATCGAATGATAGAACATGGAGTACAAGGTGTTGACTTTATCGCAGTAAACACAGATGCACAGGCGCTAAATTTATCGAAAGCAGAAATAAAACTACAAATTGGTACAAAACTTACACGTGGTTTAGGTGCAGGTGCAAATCCAGAAGTAGGGAAAAAAGCTGCAGAAGAGAGCCGTGAACAATTAGAAGAGGTTCTACGTGGTGCAGATATGGTATTCGTTACAGCTGGAATGGGCGGAGGAACTGGTACTGGTGCCGCACCAGTAATCGCACAAATTGCTCGTGATTTAGGAGCTCTTACAGTCGGTGTTGTAACGCGTCCATTTACGTTTGAAGGTCGCAAGCGACAAACACAAGCTATCGGTGGTATTGGTGGCATGAAGGAAGCTGTAGATACTTTAATCGTCATTCCGAACGACAAGCTATTACAAATTGTCGATAAATCTACGCCAATGCTTGAGGCATTCCGTGAAGCAGATAATGTTTTACGACAAGGTGTACAAGGTATTTCAGATTTAATTGCAACGCCGGGTCTTATTAACTTAGACTTTGCAGACGTAAAAACAATTATGTCTAACAAAGGTTCAGCGTTAATGGGTATTGGTATTGCTACAGGTGAAAATCGTGCAGCAGAGGCAGCTAAGAAAGCTATTTCAAGTCCTTTACTTGAATCATCAATTGATGGCGCTAAAGGTGTCCTTATGAATATTACAGGTGGCTCAAACCTTAGTCTATTTGAAGTACAAGAAGCTGCAGACATCGTAGCTTCAGCATCTGATGAAGAAGTAAATATGATTTTCGGTTCTGTTATTAACGAAAATCTAAAAGATGAAATTATTGTCACAGTTATTGCGACTGGTTTCTCAGAAGAAGCTCTACAGCAACACCGTAATGTTACACGTCCGACGATAAATACAAATAGACAAGCTGTTCAGCAACAGCAAGCACCTATTCGTGAACCACGACAAGATGTGCACGTACAGCAAGAGCAACCACGTCAACAAAATCAACAAAATTATGCGCAGGATGACATGCTTGAGGTACCAGCATTTTTACGTAACCGTAGAAATCGCTGATCAATGAAAGCATCTGACTTATAAAAAACTCGTATTTTACATATGTAAAATACGAGTTTTTTATATTTCCAAAGTAAAATTATCAGGCGTGTTAGTTAGGAAAAAGATAGGTTTATTATTGAGCGATAAAAGGGTTTTTTTGTTGCTATTTTGCTAATATATCGGCTCTTCACCAAAACGTGTGGTTGATTTCCGTTCCGGCTGGGCGCTTTGTTGCTGACGCTACGCTTTCGCACAGATAAAACATTTGCCGCTGACGCTACGCTTTCGCGCAGAGCAGAGCTTCCTGGGGGCGTCCGATGAGCCGCTTCACTCGCGTTGCTCGCTCCAGGGTCTCATCTGTGACGCTGATCCCCAAGGAGTCGCCCAGCCGTAACGAAGATCAACTAATATACAGCACATATATTTTAAAAAATGTCATCCACAACTTTTGGTGATGAGCCAAGATACCCCTATTTTAACTGATTATAGCATAGGGCGACTCGACTCCGCGGGAAAGCTAGTAGCGCGAAAATAGGGTGGATAGAAATGGTTAATCAACATACCTGTAAAACTATATCTTATTCCGCAAAAGTTATTGTAGAGAAAGTGAAATTACAGCACCACTGTTGATTTTTAGTTCGAGTAGAGAAACGTTAACTAGCGACGGCAATAATAATTAAGAGAAATAAATTGATTGTTCAAATTGTGTAGGGAAAGGATGTATTTTGTCAAAACATTTTAAGGAAATGATGCGATTGTTTGACAATATTTGTGGGTATAACATGCTAACTTTGTAAGTAGGAGGCGGCTGTTATGTATGGAGAATGGCTGGTGCTCATTAATACGCTTTTTAACCTAGCGATACTCAAGTTTACGGCAAAGGTAACAGGGGTTTTTGTAAAGAATACGAGATTATTAATGAGTTCTATTTGTAGTAGTTTTGTAGCTGTAATAGGTGGGCAAATGCTGTTGACGACGCTGTTGAGCTTTATTTTACTAATTGGGATAGCTTTTCGTTTCAAGATTCGAAGCTTTCAAAAGCAAGGACCAATCGTTTTAACAGCAACAATCGTGATCGGTGGATTGTTAACAGCGTTACAACCATATTTAAAAAATCTTTCTGTCGTCCATTTTATCATCATTTGCCTACTATTAGCTGTTGGTAATCTTGTTGCTTTTTATAAGCAATGGGGATTTGTAAAGCTAGAGCGGTTAAGTGGTCAGTTTGTTTTTGATACCACATTGAAAATTTTTGATGTAAGGATACCACTTTCTGCATTTGTAGATACAGGTAATCAAGCTATCGAGCCACTATCAGGAAAACCTGTTCACTTTGTCTCTTATGGAGCTTTACGACCACATTTACCCGCAGCATTTTGCAAATCATTATTAGAATGGCAAGAAACTGATCCGTATAATGTATCCATGTTTTCAGAAGATTATCAGCGTTATATTCGATTTATTCATGTCAATACAGTGCAACAGCAGTCGGTTGTACTAGGTTTTCGCTTTGAGGAGTTGCATATCAAGGGGGAGCACTCACAAGTGAAAAAGAATGAATATATCGTGCTAACAAAAAAGGCTAAAAATTTTCCACATAGCACAGCAGCAATTTTACATTTTTCAGCGCTTTCAAATAACTCATAGAGGGGGAGAACTATTGCTTCTTAGGCTACTTGCTAGCTTGAAAAAATTTTGGAGTAAGTTTCGAAGTCGTGAAACGTACTATATAGGGGGAAATGATTCATTGCCAGTGCCACTAAGTCGAGAAGAAGAAGTTACAGTCATTGCATCCTTTATGAATGGTGATTTACGAGCTAGAGATACACTAATTGAACGTAATTTACGTCTTGTTGTTTATATTGCTAGGCGTTTTGATAATACGGGTACGCCGATTGAAGATTTAATAAGTATTGGTTCGATCGGTTTAATTAAGGCGATTGAAACGTTCAATACAGATAAAAATATTAAGCTTGCAACGTATGCATCACGTTGTATTGAAAATGAAATTTTGATGCATTTACGTAAAACAAGTCGCATGAAGGGTGAGGTTTCATTAGATGAACCATTAAACTCTGATGCTGATGGAAACGAATTGTTATTGTCTGATATTTTAGGAACTGAAGAGCATATTATTTTAGACAATGTAGAGAAGAAAATTGAGCGACAACATATGTTTCATGCCATTAATTTACTAGGGGCGCGTGAAAGATATATTATGGAATGTCGTTTTGGCCTTAATGGGAAAATTGAAATGACTCAAAAAGAAGTTGCAGATCATTTAGGGATATCACAATCATATATTTCCCGATTAGAGAAGAAAATTATTCAAGATTTACGTGAAAACTTGAACCAGCCAATATCTTAGGGAGGGAAATTTAACCTACCTAAAATTGGTCGTATCTTTTGTGCATATTCTCGTTTCTCTCGGACAAACTGATGTAACGGTTTAGTCAGAGAATAACATCCGGAGGAATCGAATATGCGAACGAAAGTAGATCTTTGCGGCTTAGATACATCGACTTTGCCAATTTTAAAGCACGAGGAAATGAAGGAACTCTTCATTCGTTTACAAGCTGGAGAAACTGAGATTAGAGAAGAGCTTGTAATGTGCAATTTAAGGTTAGTGCTCAGTATTGTCGGTAGATTTGCCTACAGGGGTGAACAGGCAGATGATTTATTTCAGGTAGGCTGTATTGGCCTCATGAAAGCCATTGATCATTTTGATTTGAAGCATAATGTACGATTTTCAACATATGCTGTACCAATGATTATTGGTGAAATTCGTCGCCATCTGCGTGATCATCATGCATTACGTGTTTCTCGTTCTCTAAGAGATATTGCGTATAAGGCGATGCAGGCAAAAGAGCAATGGATAACCGAAAATTTACGAGAACCAACGATTGAAGAAATTGCTGAAATGATTGACATGAAAAAAGAAGATGTATTATTTGCTTTAGATGCCATTCAAGATCCAGTTTCATTACAAGAGCCCATTTATTCAGACGGTGGAGACGCTGTTTATATGATGGACCAATTACGTGATGATGATGTATCAGAAGATCAATGGGTTGCCTACGTATCGGTAAAGGAAAGTTTGCAAAAGTTAGATGAACGTCAACAAATGATTGTTGCAAAGCGTTTTTATTACGGTGAGACACAAACTGAAATTGCAAAAGAATTGGGAATATCTCAAGCACAAATTTCACGTCTAGAAAAAAATGCAATTGAAACAATGCAGAAAGATTATAAGTAAAAAACAATGCGCACCCGACTCTCGGTGCGCATTTTAATTTATGTCAATGAAATAGAGATTCCTTAATCATTTCATTTTCATTTAAACAACAATAAACACATAAATATAAAGAGAAAACATAGTTTGTTGAGATAAAACGATGTTGAGAGTAATTGATTTAGGAGGGATAAAATGCGTTTTTCGATGTTACAGCAAAAAGAAGTTATTGAAGCAGGCAATGGACGCTTTTTAGGATTTGTGGTCGATGCAGAGGTATCTAAAGAAACAGGCTATGTAACGGCATTTATGATTGCAGAGCCCCGCAAATATCTGGGCTTTTTTCGGGGAGAAGAATCTGTTAGGAAAGTGTATATGAAAGATGTACTTGTAGTTGGAAAGGATGTCATTTTAGTAAAAGCATTATCCTAAAGTGCGAAATTTCTATGTTTATTAAAACGAAAGTTAATTTTAATCTGTGAACGGTTAGTAATTTCACAAAGGTTAGGTCATGCTATTCATTGATAATTCAAGCATTGCTTGTTACAATAAAAGAAACTATTGTTGTAAAGTTGGGAAAAACAGTGACAAAAATCTTAACAAATTTAAATAAAATAAATGATTTAATACAAGCAGCAAAAAAACGTGCAAATCGTGAAGCAGACAAAGTTCAGATTATTGCAGTAACAAAAGAAGTTTCAGTAGAGAGAACACAAGAAGCAATTGAAGCAGGACTTATTCATTTAGGAGAGAACCGTCCTGAAGGCTTAAATCGTAAAATTGAGGCGATTCAAGATGATGTACATTGGCATTATATTGGGTCTATACAAACACGTAAGGTAAAACAAGTCATTAACAGCATTGATTATTTACATTCATTAGATCGTTTGAGTTTAGCAGAAGAAATTGAAAAAAGAGCAGACAAACCTGTCAAATGCTTTGTACAAGTTAATGTATCAGGAGAAGAATCAAAACATGGTTTATCAATCGAGGAAATTCTGCCTTTTATTGAATCATTAAAGAGTTTTACCAAAATTCAAGTGGTTGGTTTAATGACCATGGCACCAAATACAGATGATGATACAATTATTCGCTCTGTTTTTAAGCAATTAAAACAATGTCAACAGCAAATAGCCGAGCAAGGATTCGCACACGCACCTTGTACCGAGTTATCAATGGGCATGTCTAATGACTTTGAAATTGCGGTAGAGGAAGGGGCTACATTTGTTCGAGTTGGAACGGCTCTTGTTGGAAATGAAAGAGGGGAAGAGGATGAGCATGAAAAATAAAATCAAAAATTTCTTTTACCTTGAGGAAGAATTAGAAGAAGAAATCACGCAAGCTCCTATTCAACAGCAACAACCCGTACAACAACAGCAACAGGTTCAATCAGTGAAGCCTAAAAAAGTTATTAAAGAACGCAAGGCACCAATTCAGGAAATTTTCCCGCAGAGTACAACACCTGCGAACAATATTGTAAGCTTACAGGCGGCTATGAATTCTAAAGGTGCAAAAGTTGTATTAGTTGAACCTAGAGTTTATGCTGAAGCACAGGATATTGCTGAACATTTAAAAAATAAACGCGCAACAATTGTCAATTTACAACGTATTGAGCGAGAGCAAGGTGTGCGGATTATTGATTTTTTAAGTGGCACAGTTTATGCACTTGGTGGTGATATTCAAAGAATAGGGAAAGACATCTTCCTATGCACACCTGATAATGTAGAAGTGTCTGGCGAAATTTCGAATTTTATTTTAGACGATAATTAATAGCGAGGATTGTAGTTTATATGGATTTATGGATGATTTTAGGTTATGTAGCATTAGCATTTAAGGTGTATTCTTTTATGTTATTTGGATATGTTTTATTGTCTTGGGTACCTGCTGCGCAAGAATCAGCAATTGGCCGTTTCCTTAAAAAAGTATGCGAGCCTTATTTGGGGATTTTCAGGAAATTCATCCCTCCGATTGGTATGATTGATATCTCTCCAATCGTGGCAATTTTTATGCTTAATTTTATTAAAAATGGGCTTTTTATTGTTATTCAAAAAGTGTACGAAATGTTTCTTTAAAAGAAATCCTCACAAATGGTGGGGATTTTTTATTTATGGGTAATACTATATTTAACAAAAATGGTTGCTTTACAATTTAGTGACTAGGCGACTCCTTAGGGATTAGCGTCATAGATGAGACCTTGCAGCGAAGCGGATGTTATCTGTGCGAAAGCGAAGCGACAGCAACAAATGTTTTAACTGTGCGAAAGCGAAGCGACAGCAACAAATGTTTTAACTGTGCGAAAGCGAAGCGACAGCAACAAATGTTTTAACTGTGCGAAAGCGAAGCGACAGCAACAACAAAAGCGGCTCATCGGACGCCACCAGGAAGCTTTGCTCTGTGCGAAAGCAACAAAGCGCCTAGTCGGAACAGAAATTAACCCCACGTTTTGGTGATGATCCTTATTTTTTGATATAAATCCTTAAAATACCAATGAAATTAAACTAGTAAAAGATAGATAATAGAGGTGGAGTAAACATGGAGCATTTAATTCAGCATTTTAGGAAAGATGAACAGCCTTTTATTGAACAGGTTGTGAGTTGGCAGCGTGAGGTGGAGGATCGATATGCTCCAAAGCTTACTGATTTTTTAGATCCTCGACAACGTTTTATTGTTACATCAATTATTGGACAATATGACATATTGAAAACAGCCAGTGCAGGGCTCTTTGATGAAGCAGAAAGACAGCGTATGCTTATTTATCCTACTTATTATGAGCCTATGGAGGATGATTTTCAGCTCACAGTATTTACGATTCAATATCCTGTGAAATTTGTACAACTACGACATCCAGATGTTCTAGGAGCGTTATTATCATTAGGACTGAATCGTGGCAAATTCGGTGATATTCGTGTAAATGAACATCAAGTACAATTCGTAGTAGAGAATGAGGTAGCAGAATATGTACGCTTACATTTAACAGGCATCGGCAAAGTAAAGGTACATGTAGAATCGATTAAAGAGATGGAGCCTCTGCTCCAAATTGAGGAAGAATGGCTAGAAGAATCTCATACTGTTTCTTCTATGCGTTTAGATGTTATTATCTCAACGGTTTTAAAAATTTCACGTCAAAAGGCACAAGCCTTAATTACAAGTAAAAAGGTACGTGTTAATTGGACCGAGCGGGATACAGTTGCTTTTGAGTTACAAGAAGGAGATATTTTATCTGTACGTGGAAGTGGTCGAGTAAAAATTATGATGACTGAAGGCCGTACAAAAAAAGATAAAATTCGTTTGCAAGTCGGTCGATTGACCCAAAAAAGCTAAAAATCAAGTAAATTTCATTAATTTTTACTGCTAAGTTGTTTGAACAATTGTATAATAGGAAATACGAATGTACATGTAAAGGAGAGAAGGATCGTATGCCATTATCACCTATTGATATACATAATAAGGAGTTTACCAAATCCTTCAGAGGTTATGCTGAAGATGAAGTAAATGAATTTTTAGATCAAATTATTAAAGATTATGAGATTTTGCTCCGTGAAAAAAAGGAAGTAGATAGACAACTAGAAATGTCCTTAGAACAAGCGAGACATTTTAACTCTTTAGAGGAAACATTACAAAAATCAATTGTAGTCGCTCAAGAGGCAGCTGATGAAGTAAGAAGAAACTCTCAAAAAGAAGCTAAACTCATTGTAAAGGAAGCAGAAAAAAATGCTGATCGTATTATCAATGAGGCTTTAACGAAGGCTCGTAAAGTGACAATTGAAATCGATGAGCTGAAAAAGCAATCAAAAGTATTCCGTAATCGTTTTAAAATGCTTGTAGAGGCACAGCTGGATTTACTAAATGCAGACGATTGGGACCACTTGCTACAATATGATATTGATCTGACTGAAATTCAAACATCTGTTGAAGAAGCACAAGAAGCCGATCAAGTTTAATTGCTATTATCAGCATTGTAACTTAATAAGTGAAGCTTGACGTGATTGTTTGATTTTCATATACTAATGTAATAGTAATTATTTTGAACAGATATGCATACAGGCAGAGACGAAGACAGTATTTGTTAGGCGTAGTTAAGCGATTTGGGGATAGTGTGAGCCCAAACATGCAAATAACAATGAACATCACTTCTGAGCTAAATAACTGAATGAAGTAAGTTATTTCGTGATGCACGACGTTAACGTGCTTTAAGTGGTAGTACAATTTTGTGCTACAATTAGGGTGGTACCGCGAGTATAAGCTTCTCGTCCCTTTGAGGGATTGAGAGGCTTTTTTTTATGTTCAAATGGTGGGAGGCTTTCATTTCTCGTTGATATGGATAAATCCTATATTTGAACTTATATCTCCGGTGTTGGAATGTGTTGATTTTGCCAATAACTAGAACTTAGGGATGGCATTTCACGCGACTCCTTGGAAATCAGCGTCACAGATGAGACCCTGGTGCGCAAACGAAGTGACCAACGAACGTTCCCTGGAAAGCGCCCAGTCGGAACGGAAATCAACCTCGTTATGGTGATAAACCTAATACTGTCGTATGTGAATGAGCGCTTAAGTGTATTTGTTCTTTGTTTGTAAATTTAAAGGAGGAATTGAAAAAATGGTTGAGTACAAAGATACTTTATTAATGCCAAAAACAGATTTCCCAATGCGTGGAAACTTACCGGCAAATGAACCGAAGATGCAAGAAAAATGGGATGAAATGGACATTAACAAATTACAGATGGAGCGCAATGCAGGACGCCCTGAATATGTGTTACACGATGGACCTCCATATGCGAATGGTGATATCCATATCGGTCATGCTTTGAATAAAGTATTGAAAGACATGATTACACGTCATCGCTCTATGACTGGCTACCATGTAAACTATATTCCAGGTTGGGATACACATGGTTTACCAATTGAGCAGGCTCTTACGAACAAAGGTGTAAAGCGCAAAGAAATGTCTGTTGCTGAATTCCGTAAATTATGTGAAGAGTATGCTTACGAGCAAATCGACAACCAACGTATACAATTCCGTCGTTTAGGTGTTCGTGGTGATTGGGAAAATCCATATATTACATTAAAGCCTGAATTTGAAGCACGTCAAATTGAAGTATTCGGTAAGATGGCTGAAAAAGGCTATATTTATAAAGGCTTAAAACCAGTTTACTGGTCTCCATCATCTGAGTCTGCACTGGCAGAAGCAGAGATTGAATATCAAGATGTTAAATCGGCTTCTATTTACGTAAGCTTTGCGATTAAAGATGCTAAAGGCGTTGTCCCAGCAGATGCTAAATTTATTATTTGGACAACAACACCTTGGACACTTCCAGCGAACTTGGGGATTTCTGTAAACCCTGAATTTATCTATGTTGTTGTGGCGGTTGCAGATAACAAATTCATCATTGCCAAAGAATTATTAGAAACTGTTGCTAACGAACTTGAGTGGGATGCATATGAGATTGTTCAGGAAGTAAAAGGTGAGGCACTAGATCGAGTTGCTGCACAGCATCCATTCTATGACCGTGAATCTCTTGTAATGGTTGGAGAGCACGTAACTGCTGAAGCGGGTACTGGCTGTGTTCATACAGCACCAGGACACGGGGAAGATGACTATCATATTAGTAAACAATATGGTCTACCAATTCTTAGCCCTGTTGATAATAGTGGCTGCTACACAGATGAAGCACCTGGTTTTGAAGGTGTATTCTACAATGATGCAAACAAAATGATCACAGAAAAATTAAAAGAAGTAGGCGCATTAGAAAAGCTTAACTTCTTTACACACTCATATCCACATGACTGGCGTACGAAAAAACCAGTTATTTACCGTGCAACACCACAATGGTTTGCGTCGGTTGATGCATTCCGTGATGAGTTACTAGGGGCTGTAAAATCAACAGCGTTTACACCTGCTTGGGGTGAAACTCGTCTTTATAATATGATTCGTGACCGTGGAGACTGGGTCATTTCACGTCAGCGCGCATGGGGCGTTCCAATTCCGATTTTCTATGCTGAAAATGGTGAGCCAATTATTACACCAGAAACAATTGCCCATATCTCAGCTTTATTCCGTCAGCATGGGTCAAATATTTGGTTCCAAAAAACAGCAAAAGAATTATTACCTGAAGGCTTCACACACTCTGGTAGCCCGAATGGCGAATTTACAAAAGAAAACGATATTATGGACGTTTGGTTCGACTCAGGTTCTTCACACCAAGGTGTATTAGTAGAACGTGGTATGAAATATCCAGCTGATTTATATTTAGAGGGCTCAGACCAACATCGTGGATGGTTTAACTCATCATTAATTACTTCAGTAGCTATTAATGGCTATGCACCATATAAGGGACTATTAACACATGGTTTCGTTCTAGATGGTGAAGGGCGTAAGATGAGTAAATCTTTAGGGAATGTCATTATCCCGAAAAAGGTTATGGATCAATACGGAGCAGATATTCTTCGTTTATGGGTTGCGTCAGTGGATTATACAGCCGATGTTCGTATCTCAATGGATATGTTGAAGCAAGTATCTGAGGTTTATCGTAAAATCCGTAACACATTCCGTTTCTTACACGGCAATGTAGCTGATTTCGATGCAGCGAAAGATCGAGTAGCATATGCGGACCTTCGTGAAATGGATCAATACGTTTATATGCGTCTACAAGATGTTTTAAAAACTGTACGTGCTGCATACGATCGCTATGATTTCGCAGCTGTTTACCATGCAGTGAATAACTTTGTTGCAGTAGAATTATCTTCATTCTATTTAGATATTGCAAAAGATGTTGTGTACATCGAAGGTAATGACAACAAAGACCGCCGTGCAATGCAAACAGTTATTTATGATACATTAATGACATTAGTAAAAGTGATGTCACCAATTATCCCTCATACAACTGATGAGATGTGGTCTTATTTACATGCTCAAGGTGTTGTAGAAGAGGTATCTGTACAATTAACAGACTTCCCAGAGGTAGACGAACATGAAAACTTTGAAAGTCTACGTACAAAATGGCTGAAAATCATTGATGTTCGTGATGATCTTTTAAAAGCATTAGAGGAAGCTCGTAATGCAAAAACAATCGGTAAATCACTTGAAGCGAAAGTGACAGTTTATGCAAAAGAAGATGTGGCAGCATTATTGAACGATGCAAACATTGACTTTGCACAACTATCAATCGTCTCTGCATTTGAAGTAGCACCAATAGAAGCTGCACCTGCAAATGCATTAGCTCTTGAACATGCATCGATTGTTGTAGAGAAAGCAACAGGTGAAAAATGTGAGCGTTGCTGGTCAATTTCTGAAACAGTCGGTTCAAATGAAGCACATCCAACAGTGTGTGCGCGTTGTGCAGAAGTTGTAGAAAAATATTACGTTTAATAAACAGTAATGCAAACTAAAAACAAGAATCTGCATTCTATGTAATTAAAACGCAAGTCTCCTTGAGGATGGGGGGCTTGCGTTGTTTACTTTCATGGAGGTCTAGCAGATTCTTTTTTATGTTAGTGAATAGTGAGCAACTTCTACAAAAATGTGAGTGATTCAACGATGTGTTATGAATGATCAGAGGTGTAATAATTGTCTAACAAAAGGTGGAAACAACATACCTGATAAATTATTTAAATAATATTTCTTGTGTATTGCGGTAGTCAGTTGGGGATATGCCAACATATTTCTTAAACGTATTACTGAAATAATTAGGTGTGTTAAAACCACAGATGGAGGAAATTTTTTCAATGGTGTAATCGTATTTTCGTAAATATGGTAGTGTTTTGATGATCCGTGTAAAGGCTACATAATCAACAAAATTACGACCAGTCTCTTTTTTAAACAATCTGCTGAAATGAGTAGAACTAAAGTTGATATATTTGGCAACATCACTAATCGTAATTTGTTCATCATAGTGCTCCTCGATATAGTGAATAGCCTTTTGGAGCGATTCTTGCTTTGTTAAATCTTCGTAAAACCGTATATGAATGTTTTGGACAGGTGGTTTTCTCCGTGCCTTTCGCGCTTGGCTATAAGATTCCTTAACTTGCATGGCGTCCTGAAAAACACCGCCAATCCCCATGAAAAGATGGATGCAATAATCTTTTTTTAATACTTCAATAACCTCAAGTAAACAAGCTACCCCCTCAGACCAATGCTTAAATGATGTGTATTCATTAGGAATGCGCATAAGCAACAGTAAATAACGTTCAAAATATAAAAAGGATAGAGGTGCTGTGATAGCAAATTTTTGACGAAATACATTTGTTATAACACTGCTCGCATCAAAAAGGAAAGGTCGATCTTCATCCATATCGATATAGCCCTGAATTAAAAATACGATATTTGGGATGCAATGTTTCGATAAAAAAGAGGCAGACTGGATTATTTCCTGCTCATTTTCAACTTCTCCTCGTATCAGTCGTTTTAAAAAGGCTTCTCGGAAAGGGGAAGTATGATCTTGCGAAATTTGCTGTGATAGCTCAAGCATTGTAATAGTACTTGCCTGTTTCTCTTTATAGGACGTGTAAAGCTTTTTAACAATTCGTAGAAATTTTGCTTTCTGTAATGGTTTTATGAGAAGTGCGGGCAAATTTAGTTCAATTGCTATCCCAGTTGAGTAGGTAAGGTGTTCTGTAACAATAGGGACAATTATACTATTAGGATAATTTCTTTTTAACCGATTTATCTTTACCCAGTCAAATAAACGGTTGATTTCATAGAAAATGAGGACGACATCTTCTGTTTTGGGCTCTTTACAGTTCATAAAGGTAATAGGAGGAAATTCTTCTAACCAGTAGCCCATTTGTTGTTTTTCATTTGAACTTTCAATATACCAAACAATATTTAAAATGCTAACAACTCCCTTCCGTTGTAAATGAAAAACAATAAAAACATTTTAACTTAAAATAGCATTTTTTTGTACTAATACAGCAATATTTTGTAACTAATTTATAGATTAAATAGAATAGAATAATTGTAGTGAATAATAATTTGAAATTTCAGATAATTATTCATCTAGATAGAAAGGGGGAGTTGAAGTATGGCAGAAGTAGGGAGTCAGGATTATGAATATGTGGAAGCCGGAACAGTAGATGTGAAGGATCTTCCGCCACTAGATGCAACTACTAACAAAATTATGAAAGATGAGTTTACAACAGGTTTTAGCTTAACGGTATTTTATTTCATTTTAATTTTTAGTATTCCCGTAATGAACTGGTTCGCTCCAGAACTTGCTTTTAAGAAAATTTGGGGTGGTATAACAGTTACATGGTTTGTGACAACAGTTGTAATGATGGCAATGGCTTTTATTATTGCTTATGTGCATACAGCATTGTACGAAAAACGCCTAAAGAAATACGAAATACTTAATAAGTAGTTTTAGCTTAGGGGGGATTTGTTAAATGATGAAAGCTCTATTAGAACCGAAGATGTTAATGACCATTGCTTTAATGGGAACAATTGTATATATTACGTATTTAACGAAAAGAAATGCAACGGCATCTGATTTCTTTGTAGGGGGAAGAAGTTTTGGCTGGTTTACAAATGGTTCGGCAATTGGAGGAGACTATTTAAGTGCAGCTACTTTCCTTGGAATAGCTGGTTTAACTTTCCAACTAGGGTATGATGGTGCTTATTATGCATTTTGCTTCTCAATTGGATTAACACTGTTAGCTATTTTTGTAGCTGGTCCATTAAGACGTTTTGGCGCATTTACCGTTGCCGATTTTTTAGCTTATCGTTTTCATAGCAAAAGAGCTAGGCTAGTAGCGGTAGCCGTAGTTTTAGCGATTTCTGGTTTTTATGCAGCGCCACAATTATTAGGTGCAGCACAAATTTTAAGTATGTTTTTTGGTACCTCTTATGAATTTGGCATTATCTTTACATGTATTGTAATGATCTTCTATGTAGGAATAGGCGGTATGAAAGGAACAACAATCAACCAAGCTTTAGAGCTATGGATTCGCCTTGGTGCGTTTATTGTGATGTTGATCGCAGCGATGTATAGTGGTTTACATTACGATAAAATTTTAGCTGCTATTAATTCGTTTAGCGGTCCAATTACAGGAACCTCACCATATGCTTTAGATGGAAAGGATATTAATTTTGATGGTGCTGCTTGGACAGGGACAGGCTTTTATTTCCCAACGTTTTGGCAAACTATTAGTATGACAATAGGTTTAGCATTAGGTACAATTGGTCTACCGCATATATTACTAAGATTTTATACGAATCCTAGCGCAAAGGCGGCTCGTAAATCAGCACTTATGGCGATTGGGATTGCTAGTGCATTTTTCTTATTAGCTGTCTATTTAGGCGTTGTAGGGCGTTCTATTTTTATCTCGGGTACTGCAAGTGAGGAAGTAATGCGCGATTTAGTCCTAGGTGGGAACAATATGGTTATTCCTACAACAGCACTTGCACTAGGAGGCAAATGGCTTCTTGGGCTTGTCATAGCAGGTGCATTTGCGGCCATATTCTCAAATTTATCAGGGTTATTTATTACAAGCTCAGGTGCATTAGCCCATGATTTATATGCAAGCGTTATGAAAAAGGATATTACAGAAAAACAACGAGTGGTTGCAGGGAAAGTAGCAATTGTTTTATTAGGTATTTTATATGGAGCATTAGGCTTACTTGTTAAGGATGCATCCATTGGACATTTAGTAGCTCTAGCCTTTACTGTTGCGGCCAGTACATTTACCCCAATATTCATTTTAGGTATTTGGTGGAGAGGAATGACAGAAAAAGGAGCAATTGCAGGTTTACTCATTGGACTGGGCGTATCCATGTGGATGATATTTTTACCAGGAACGTTGCCAAGCTTTTTGCAATTTAAAATTCCAGGCATTGTGACAGTACCAGTTGGCTTCTTATCGGTTGTTATCGTGTCACTATTAGATCGAAAAGTACCAGCCGATGTCAATGATTTCATGAAGCGAGTACACTCAAAAGAATCTGAAACAGCTTAAAATATTTGTATCTCTATAAACTTGATTGAAAATTAAAAGCTATTGCCATTACTTATGAAGTGATGGTAATAAGCTTTTTTTTCAGGAATAAAAGCGGCGGATTGAAGGGCAGAGCGGCGATAGAAAGGCGGAGCGGGGATAGAAAAGGCAAAGTGGCGGATAGAAAGGTGGAGCGGGGATAGAAAAGGCAGAGCGACGGATAGAAAGGCAAAGTGACGGAAAGAAGGGTCGAAGTGACGGATAGAAATTAGAGCGACGGATAGAAGGGTCAAAGTGACGGATAGAACCATCAAAACGACGGAAAGAAGAGCTGAAGTGACGGAAAGAAGAGCCGAAGTGACGGATAGAAAATAGAGCGACGGATAAAAAGGCCAGAGCGACGGAAAGAAGGGTCAAAGTGACGGATAGAAATTAGAGCGACGGATAGAAGGGTCAAAGTGACGGATAGAACCATCAAAACGCCGGAAAGAAGAGCTGAAGTGACGGAAAGAAATTAGAGCGACGGATAAAAAGGCCAGAGCGATGGAAAGAAGGGTCGAAGCGACGGATAGAACCGCCAAAGTGACGGAAAGAAGAGCCGAAGTGACGGATAGAAAATAGAGCGACGGATAAAAAGGCCAGAGCGACGGAAAGAAGGGTCAAAGTGACGGATAGAACCGCCAAAGCGACGGAAAGAAGAGCTGGAGCGCCGGAAAGAAGAGCCAAAGCGCCGGAAAGAAGAGCCGAAGTGATGGAAAGAAGAGGCAAAGCGGATAGAACAGTCAAAGTCGTGGATAGAACCGTTAAAATCGTGGATAGAACCATCAAAACCGTGGATAGCCCAGCCAAAATCGTGGATAGAACCGCCAAAGCGACGGAAAGAAGAGCTGAAGTGACGGAAAGAAATTAGAGCGACGGAAAGAAGGGCCAGAGTGACGGATAGAACTGGCAAAGCGACGAAAAGAAGGGCTGGAGTGACGGATAGAACTGGCAAAGCGACGAAAAGAAGAGCCGAAGTGATGGAAAGAAGAGGCAAAGCGGATAGAACAATCAAAGTCGTGGATAGAACCGTTAAAATCGTGGATAGAACCGCCAAAACGACGGAAAGAAGAGCCGAAGTGCCAGATAGCCCAGCCAAAATCGTGGATAGAAGAGCCAAACCCCGGATAGAACCGCCAAACCGCCAGAAAGAACCCTCAAACCGCCGGATAACCCAGCCAAACCGCAAAACAAAATGTCATTGCTTTTTAAGACAATGCTTTATGTAACAGATTTGGTGTTTCCTCCATATTTTCATGCTATATTAGTTATTCTGAGATGGGCTGTTATGGTAGAATAGGTTAGATGTTGAGTGAACGGAGGAATGGCTGTGTATAAATATTATGGATTGGCCGCATTCGTTGTCCTTTTAGATCAATGGACAAAATGGCTGATTGTGAAAAATATGGAGTTTGGTGAACGAATTTCAGTATGGGATCCATGGTTTGGGATTTTGTCTCATCGAAATAAAGGTGCAGCATGGGGAATGTTGGAAGGGCGAATGTTGTTTTTTAGCATTGTCACGATAGGTGTTATTTGTGCTGTCCTATATTATTTTCATAAAGAGGCTAAGGGTAAACCTATTTTTCAAGTTGGTTTGATGCTTTTATTAGGCGGAGCGATTGGTAATTTTATTGACCGTTTATTTAGGGGCGAAGTGGTCGATTTTATAGATGTATTGATTCCAGTAATTAATTATGATTTCCCGATCTTCAATATTGCGGATGCAGCTTTAACAATTGCGGTAGTGGTGTTAATGATTGGTTTAATCGTTGAAGATAAAAAAGAAAAGAAACAGGTGAAAGAATGACGCAAGTATCATATACAATGGAAGAACAGCAAAAGGGAGAGCGCATTGATAAGGCGCTTTCAAGTGTGCAATCAGAATGGTCGCGTACACAAATTGGAAATTGGATTACTGAAGGTATTGTCAAAGTAAATGGTGAGACTGTAAAGGCGAAGTATAAGGTGAAAACAGGTGATAATGTAGAAATAGATGTACCTGAAGCGGAGCCATTAGATGTCATTGCTGAAAACTTGGACCTTGATATTGTTTATGAAGATGCAGATGTCCTTGTTGTGAATAAACCAAAAGGCATGGTCGTGCATCCAGCACCTGGACATATGTCGGGTACTCTTGTAAATGGTTTAATGTATCATTGTAAGGATTTATCAGGCATAAATGGTGTTCTGCGTCCGGGAATTGTGCATCGTATTGATAAAGATACTTCAGGATTATTAATGGTTGCTAAAAATGATGCGGCTCATGAATCGTTAGTGAATCAGCTAGTTAATAAAACAGTGACACGTAAGTATACTGCGCTAGTACATGGACATATTGCACATGATAAAGGAACAATTGATGCACCTATTGCACGCGATCAAAAAGATCGTCAAAAACAAGCGGTTGTCGATAACGGAAAGCATGCAGTAACTCACTTCCAAGTTATTGAACGCTTTGGCGACTTTACATTAGTGGAGTGTCGTTTAGAAACAGGACGAACTCATCAAATTCGTGTGCATATGAATTATATTGGATACCCACTTGTTGGAGATCCAAAATATGGACCGAAAAAGACAATAGACTTCGGTGGACAAGTATTACATGCGGGAATTTTAGGATTCGATCATCCTACATCTGGCGAATATATCGAGTTTGAAACACCACTTCCTGCTGATTATGAACAATTATTAAATGATTTACGAAATAGGCATTGACGGATAGTAAAAGAAGGTCTATACTAACGAAAGTGAAATGAACAACTTAACTAAATATTCACCTTTAATGGCAGTCCAGAGAGGCTGAGAAGGTACATGTGATCGTGTTGTAAAAAATTTGTGATGCAAATTTTTCAACATGCTATTTAAACACGCATTCAACCCTCTCAGGCTATTCGCCTCGAGAGGTTTTTTTATGGACACATAGCCAACAATAGATAGAAGAGAGGAGGAAATTTATATGGCACAAAATGAGCTGTTAGATGGACAGTCAATGGCAAGAGCATTAACACGTATTGCGCATGAAATTATTGAACGTAATAAAGGGATAGATGAATGTATTTTAGTCGGCATTAAAACGCGAGGTGCTTTTCTCGCAAAACGCCTTGCAGAAAGAATTGAAAAAATTGAAGGTAAACCAATTCGTACTGGGGAGCTTGATATTACACTTTATCGAGATGATCTATCAACAAAGCATGAAAACGAGCAGGCGCATGTTGAGCAAGTTGATATTGATTACGTTGTAGGTAATCAAAAGCTTATTCTAGTTGATGATGTCTTATATACTGGGCGTACAGTACGAGCAGCACTAGATGCAGTGATGGATTTAGGACGACCTGCACAAATTCAACTGGCAGTACTTATCGACAGAGGTCACAGAGAGCTTCCAATACGAGCAGATTATGTTGGCAAAAACGTTCCAACATCTGGATCTGAACGTATAGTCGTAAATTTACAAGAAGTAGACGGAGAAGATTGCGTCATTATTTATAAAGAAGACTAACTATAAAGTGAGGAAACATTATGTCAAAAGCAGTATTAGATATACAGGATAAACCGACACCGGTCCAACTAGTGACATTAAGTTTCCAACACATGTTTGCCATGTTTGGGTCAACGATCTTAGTCCCTCAGCTGGTAGGTCTTAGTCCGGCAATCGCCCTTTTAACGAGTGGGATTGCAACACTTGTTTTCTTATTAGTAACACAGTTTAAAGTACCGGCATATCTAGGTTCATCATTTGCTTTCATCTCACCAATTCTAATCGCAGCGAATGGATTAGATGCAAATAAAGCTAGTGTGAATCCAGGGAATGCTATGATGGGGGCACTAGCGGTCGGTCTAGTTTACGGAATTGTGTCTTTAATCATTTGGAAGACAGGCTATAAATGGTTAATGCGTTTGCTACCACCAATTGTTGTGGCACCCGTTATTATCGTAATTGGTTTAGGACTGTCAGGTACAGCAGTAAATATGGCAATGAATATAAATGTAGAACAGGTAAACGAGACAACAGGAGTTGTTGAAACAGTATCTCAATACAGTGGATTACATTTTTCAGCAGCTTTAGTCACGTTATTAGCAGCGATTATTTTCACGGTATACTTTAAAAATATTTTAAGTGCTATGCCTATTCTTATGGGGCTAATTGTTGGATATATCTACTCAGTGTTTATTGGAATCGTTGATTTTACTCCAGTAAAAGAAGCATCATTTTTCGCTTCACCGGACTTTTTGATTCCAGGTGTGGACTACGAATTCAATATTACAGCTAAAATTTTACTTGCAATGGTACCAATCGTCATCGTAACGATTTCAGAACATATTGGTCACCAATTAGTTCTGGGGAAAGTAGTAAATCGAAATTATGTGAAAGATCCAGGCCTTCACCGCTCCATTTTAGGGGATGGTTTAGGGACATTACTGAGTGCTTTAATCGGCGGACCACCGAAAACAACATACGGTGAAAATATAGGAGTTTTAGCAATCACACGTGTCTATTCCGTGTATGTTATCATGGGAGCAGCAGTCATTGCGATTATCGTGTCGTTCTTTGGGAAAGCCATGGCATTAATTTCAACAATACCAACCGCAGTTCTTGGTGGTATTTCAATCTTATTATTTGGTATTATCGCGTCTAGTGGTTTACGTATGCTAGTTGAAAACAAAGTAGACTTTGGGAATAATCGAAACATGGTTATTGCATCTGTAATCCTAGTAGTAGGAATAGGCGGTGCTGCACTTAGATTCTCTGAGTCATTTGCTCTTGAAGGTATGGCATTAGCAGCAATTATAGGTGTAATTTTAAACTTAGTATTACCAGGTAGAGAGAAAGAAATTTTAGAAGATTAATTATATAAGCAGTACCTTTTAATGAATTGTCCAGAGAGGCAAAAAAAGGGAAGTTGTAGACAAGCTAAACGTAGGAATATGTTCTGCTCTAGTTTGTCACGCCTCCTTATGCCTCGTTGATGACATCAGCGGGGCTTTTACTTTATTAAAAAATAGAGAACGTCATACATAGACGTTCATGACATGACTTAATGGAGGCACATGATGAAGAACTTATTATCGATGGAACATTTAACAATTGAAGAAATTAACCACATTCTAAATCGTGCGCAAGCTTTTGAAAATGGTGAAACCTCATCGTTATCTCGAGCATACAACGTAGCAAACTTGTTTTTTGAGCCGAGTACACGTACGAAAACGAGCTTTGAAATGGCAGAGCGCAAAGTTGACTGTACTGTTATCCCGTTTGATGCAAGCTTTTCGAGCGTGACTAAAGGGGAGACACTGTACGATACGGTAAAGACGTTAGAAATGATCGGTATTGATGCAGTAGTCATCCGAGCAAAAGAAGATGAGTATTACAATGAACTACTTGAAGGCATCAATGTGGCAATCATTAACGCAGGTGACGGTGCTGGTCAGCATCCATCACAATCATTACTGGATCTATATACGATAAAAAAAGAGTTTGGTTCTTTTGAAGGATTGAATGTGACAATCGCAGGGGATATATCTCATAGCCGTGTAGCGAAATCGAATGCATTAGCGTTACAGCGATTGGGGGCAAACGTTCATTTCCTTTGTCCAGAAGAATGGGCAGGCAATTTCGAAGCACACCATTCATGGGATGATTTAATCGAAATAAGTGATGTTATTATGTTACTTCGTGTGCAGCATGAGCGTCATAAGGTGAATAAAAGCTTCTCAAAAGAGAGCTATCATCAAGAGTACGGTTTAACAATTGAACGTGAGAAACAAATGAAGGAAAAGGCAATTATTATGCATCCAGCACCGGTCAACCGTGATGTGGAAATTGCTTCAGAGTTAGTAGAATGCGAGCGTTCTCGAATTTTCGAGCAAGTTCGAAATGGAGTATATACACGGATGGCTATTGTCGAAACAATTTTAAAGGGGAGAGAATAATATGACAAAGGTTCTTCAAAATGTACAAATGTTAAATGAACAAGGCGAGCTACAAACAGTCAATATCGCTATGGCAGATGGCAAAATTACTGAAATTGGACAAAACATAAATGTAGCAGGCGCAGAAATTATAGAAGGTAATGGTTTAGTTGTTGCACCAGGCTTTGTCGATGTACACACACATTTACGTGAGCCAGGCTTTGAACATAAAGAAACAATTGCTACAGGTTCAGCATCAGCAGCAAAAGGCGGCTTCACAACAATTTGTGCGATGCCAAACACAAAACCAGTTCCAGACTCAGTAGAAAATATGCAATTGATTAACGGTCTTATTAAAGAAAGTGCAGTCATTCGAGTACTTCCATACGGCTCTTTAACAAAGGACATCTCAGGTGAGGTTCGCACAAGTATTGAAGAATTAAAAGCACATGGAGCTGTTGCGTTTTCAGACGATGGTGTTGGAATCCAGCTTGCATCAACAATGTATGAGCAAATGAAGGATGCAGCACAGCACGATATGGTAGTTGTAGCACACTGTGAAGACAACTCATTAATTTACGACGGTGTTATGCATGAAGGGAAGCGTAATAAAGAGCTTGGCTTACCAGGAATTCCATCTATTTGCGAATCTGTTCAAATTGCACGTGATGTTCTATTAGCAGAAGCTGCTGGCGCACGCTACCACGTTTGTCACGTATCAACGAAGGAATCTGTACGTGCAGTACGAGACGCTAAAGCAGCAGGTATTCGTGTCACTGCAGAAGTTTGCCCGCATCATTTATTACTTGAAGAAATGGATATTCCTTCAGACGATGCAAACTGGAAAATGAACCCACCATTACGCGCTATAGATGATAAAGACTCACTTCACGCAGCTATGATGGATGGCACAATCGATTGTATCGCTACAGATCACGCTCCACATACAGTAGAAGAAAAATGCTGTGGTATGGTAGGCGCACCGTTTGGCATTGTAGGCTTTGAAACAGCCTTCCCACTACTTTACACACAGTTTGTAGAAACAGGGAAATGGACGTTAAAACAGTTGATTGACTGGATGTCTGTAAAGGCAGCTCAAATTTTTGATTTACCATATGGCACATTAGAAGTTGGCGCTTCAGCAGATATGATTTTAATTGATTTAAATAAAGAACAAACAATCGATGCAGAAGGCTTTGTATCAAAAGGACGCAATACACCATTCAATGGCTGGGTTGCAAAAGGATGGCCGGTCCTTACAATTTTTGAAGGCAATATCGTATACCAGGAGGCAGAGTAATGAAAAAACGTTTACTTATTTTAGAAGATGGCACAGTATTTACAGGCACAGCGTTCGGTAGTGAGCGAGCTTCACAAGGTGAGGTCGTATTCACGACAGGGATGACAGGTTATCAGGAAACAATTTCAGATCCTTCATTTTACGGACAAATCGTAACGTTAACTTACCCTTTAATCGGTAATTACGGTATTAACCGTGATGATTTTGAATCGATCACACCAGCTATTCGTGGCTTTGTAGTTCGTGAATTAGCAAAAACACCTTCAAACTTCCGCTGTGATTTAACAGTAGATGAATACTTAACATCAAAGGATATCCCAGGGATTGAAGGAATCGATACGCGAAAATTAACACGTATTATTCGCAGCAAAGGGTCAGTAAAGGCTATTTTAACAGCGGCTGATGAAGACGTGAATGTGGATGAAATCGTGGCAAAATTACAGGCAACACCAGCTATTACAAACCATGTACATGAAGTATCACCGAAAGCAGCATACCCATCACCAGGTCGTGGCAAACGCGTAGTATTAATAGACTTTGGTATGAAACATGGTATTCTTCGTGAGTTAAACAAACGTGATTGTGATGTACTAGTTGTACCTTACAATACTTCAGCAGCAGAAATTTTAGCGTGGCATCCAGATGGCATCATGCTTTCGAATGGCCCAGGTAACCCTGAAGATGTGCAAGAGGGTATTGAAACAGTACGCAATTTAATCGGAAAAGTGCCGATGTTCGGTATTTGCTTAGGACATCAAATCTTCTCACTAGCATGCGGTGCGAAAAGCTTCAAATTACCATTTGGTCACCGTGGTGGTAACCATCCAGTAAAAGATTTACGTACTGGCCGTACTGATTTAACATCTCAAAATCATGGCTATGCAGTCGACATCGATTCATTAAAAGATACAGATTTAGAATTAACACATATCGCATTAAATGATGGTACTTGTGAAGGTGTACGCCATAAGAAATACCCAATCTTCACAGTGCAATATCACCCAGAAGCATCACCAGGTCCAGAGGATTCAAATCACCTATTTGATGAATTTATCGAAATGATGGAAGTAGAAGCAGGGAAGGGGAAACAACATGCCTAAACGTACAGATATTGAAACTATTTTAGTAATCGGATCAGGTCCAATCGTTATCGGACAAGCAGCAGAATTTGACTACGCAGGAACACAAGCTTGTCTTTCACTAAAAGAAGAAGGCTATCGCGTTATCTTAATAAACTCAAACCCTGCGACAATTATGACAGACACAGAAATTGCGGACAAAGTATATATTGAGCCAATTTCACTTGAGTTTGTATCACGTATTTTACGTAAAGAGCGTCCAGATGCCATCCTACCAACACTTGGTGGTCAAACTGGTTTAAACATGGCTATTGAGTTAGATAAATCAGGAATTTTAGATGAGCTTAATATTGAAATTCTAGGTACAAAATTAGAGGCGATCCATAAAGCAGAAGACCGCGATCTATTCCGTAATTTAATGTATGAGCTAGGTGCTCCAGTACCTGAATCAGATATTATCCATAACTTAGACGAAGCGAAAAACTTTGTAGCGAAAATTGGCTACCCAGTAATTGTTCGCCCTGCCTTCACTCTTGGTGGTACAGGCGGCGGTATTTGCTACAACGATCAAGATCTAGAGGAAATTGTGACATCTGGTCTAAAATATTCTCCAGTAACACAATGTTTACTAGAAAAATCAATCGCTGGTTATAAAGAAATTGAATATGAAGTAATGCGTGATGCTGCTAACAACGCAATCGTTGTATGTAACATGGAAAACGTTGACCCAGTTGGTATTCATACAGGGGACTCAATCGTAGTGGCGCCTACACAAACACTTTCAGATCGTGAAAACCAAATGCTACGTAATATTTCATTAGATATTATCCGTGCACTAAAAATTGAAGGTGGCTGTAACGTACAGTTAGCCCTTGATCCATATAGCTTTAATTACTATGTGATCGAGGTAAACCCTCGTGTATCACGTTCATCAGCGTTAGCATCAAAAGCAACAGGCTACCCAATTGCAAAGCTAGCAGCAAAAATCGCAGTTGGTTTAACATTAGATGAAATTAAAAACCCTGTAACAGGATCAACATATGCTTGCTTCGAGCCAGCTCTAGACTACATCGTAGCAAAAATTCCACGCTGGCCATTCGATAAATTCGAATCTGCAAAGCGTAATCTTGGTACACAAATGAAAGCGACTGGTGAAGTAATGGCACTTGGTCGTACATTTGAGGAAGCTATGCTAAAAGCAGTGCGCTCTCTTGAAACAGGTCAAGTTCACTTAGAGCTGAAACATGCAGAAGAAAACACGGATTCTTGGATTGAAAAACGTATCCGCAAAGCAGGTGACGAGCGTCTATTCTTCATCGGTGAAGCACTTCGTCGCGGTGTAACAATTGAGCAAATCCATGAATGGTCTGCCATTGACTTATTCTTCTTGAATAAATTCAAAAACATCGTAGATATGGAGCAAACACTTGCTGATAATAAAAACGATAAAGAAGTATTACGTACAGCAAAACGTCTAGGCTTTGCAGATAAAAAAGTTGCTGAGCTTTGGGAAACAACGCCAGAGGAAGTATATGCATATCGTAAAGAAAATGGCATTATCCCAGTCTATAAAATGGTCGATACATGTGCAGCAGAGTTTGAATCTGAAACACCATACTTCTATGGCACATATGAAGATGAAAATGAATCGATTAAATCCGATAAGCCGTCAGTTGTAGTACTTGGCTCTGGTCCAATCCGTATTGGCCAAGGGGTAGAATTCGACTACGCAACAGTACACTCAGTATGGGCAATTCAAGAAGCAGGCTACGAAGCGATTATTATTAACTCGAATCCAGAGACAGTATCAACGGACTTCTCGATTTCAGATAAATTATACTTCGAGCCATTAACAATCGAAGATGTTATGCATATTATCGACCTTGAGCAACCAATCGGTGTAGTTGTACAATTCGGTGGTCAAACAGCTATTAATCTTGCTGATAAATTAGCTGCCAATGGCATAAAAATCCTAGGTACAACACTTGAAGATATCGACCGTGCGGAAAACCGTGACAAATTCGAGCAAGCATTACGCGACTTGAACATTCCACAGCCACTAGGTCAAACAGCTGTATCTACGGAAGAAGCACTTGCTATTAGTGATCGTCTAGGCTTCCCTGTGCTAGTTCGTCCTTCATACGTACTAGGTGGACGTGCGATGGAAATTGTCTACAACCAAGATGAATTAAAACACTATATGGAAAACGCAGTAGAAGCATCTCCTGATCATCCAGTATTAGTAGACCGCTACTTAACGGGTCAAGAAATTGAAGTAGATGCAATTTGTGACGGTGAAAATGTATTAATCCCAGGTATTATGGAGCATATCGAGCGTGCAGGGGTTCACTCTGGTGACTCCATCTCTGTATACCCTCCACAAAAATTAACACAAACGCAAAAAGATACGTTAGTGGATTATACAACTCGCCTTGCAAAAGGTCTTGGCATCATAGGCTTAATGAACATTCAGTATGTTATTTCACAAGGCGAAGTATATGTGATCGAGGTTAACCCACGTTCATCTCGTACAGTACCGTTCTTAAGTAAAATTACAAACATTCCGATGGCGAATATTGCAACGAAAGCGATCCTTGGTAAATCAATCGTAGAACAAGGCTATCCGACAGGCTTAGCAGCTGAGCAAAAAGGTGTCTTCGTTAAAGTGCCAGTATTCTCATTTGCTAAATTACGTCGTGTCGACATTACTTTAGGACCTGAAATGAAATCAACAGGTGAAGTAATGGGGAAAGATGCAACATTAGAAAAAGCACTTTACAAAGGCTTAGTTGCAGCAGGTATGGAAATTCGTACAGAAGGCACAGTATTGTTCACAGTGTCCGATAAAGATAAAGAAGAAGCCATTGCACTAGCAAAACGCTTCTCAACAGTAGGCTATCGTATTGTCGCTACTGAAGGTACAGCTAAAGCATTTGAAGAAGCAGGTGTACGCACAGATGTAGTTGGCAAAATCGGTGCAAAAGGTCAAACATTAATCGATTTAATTCAAAACGGTGAGGCACAGCTTGTTGTCAACACATTAACAAAAGGTAAGCAACCGGCACGTGATGGCTTCCGAATCCGTCGTGAGTCAGTTGAAAACGGCGTACCTTGCTTAACTTCATTAGATACAGCAGAAGCGATGGTACGTGTTATTGAATCAATGACATTTACAGCAGAACAAATGCCAAAAGCGGAGGTAGTACACTAATATGATTCGTCAAGAGAAAATGACGGTCGTCTCTCAAAAGCAAATAGCGACAAACATTTTCGAATTGACACTTCGTGGAGAGCTGGTTCAGGATATGACTCCTGGCCAGTTTGTCCATGTAAAGGTGTCTGATTCAATGGAGCCGCTTTTACGTCGACCAATCAGTATTGCAAACATAGACAAAGACAACAACGAATTTACGATGATTTATCGTGCGGAAGGTCGTGGAACTAAAGTGTTAGCGACAAATCGCGAGGGTGAGCTCGTTAATGTTCTTGGACCAATCGGTAATGGGTTCCCTGTAGAAGCAGTAAAAGAGGGAGGCACAGCCCTACTAGTTGGCGGAGGAATCGGTGTACCACCATTACATGAGCTTTCTAAGCAATTAAATGCTCGTGGTGTTAAAACAATCCATGTACTTGGCTTCCAAACAGAGGATGTATGCTTCTATGAGGAACAATTCAGTGCGCTTGGAGAAACACATTATGTAACGGTTGATGGTTCAAAAGGAACAAAAGGCTTTGTGACAAATGTATTAGAGTCGCGAGCACCTGAATTCGATGTATTCTATTCTTGTGGTCCGCTACCAATGTTAAAAGCATTAGAAGGCTTCTATCCAGAAAAAGAAGGTTATTTATCATTTGAAGAGCGCATGGGCTGCGGTATCGGTGCTTGTTTCGCATGCGTATGTAAAACAACAGATCAAGTAGCAAAGGATTATGTCAAAGTATGCTCTGACGGTCCAGTATTCGCGAAAGGTACGGTGGCATTATGAGTCGTTTAACTATCCAATTACCAGGCTTAGATTTAAAAAATCCAATAATGCCAGCTTCCGGTTGCTTCGGCTTCGGACGTGAATATGCACAGCTTTATGATTTATCAAAGCTTGGCGCTATTATGATTAAAGCTACAACTGTAGAAACACGTCCTGGCAATCCAACTCCACGCGTAGCAGAAACAGCAGCGGGGATGTTAAATGCCATTGGTTTACAAAATCCTGGCATCGAAAAAGTAATGAACGAAGAATTAAAGTTTCTAGAAGCGTATGATGTGCCAATCATTGCAAATGTTGCTGGTACAGAGACAGCTGACTACGTAGAAGTAGCGCAACGCATTTCTACTGCATCTAATGTGAAAGCATTAGAGCTTAACATTTCTTGCCCGAACGTTAAATGTGGAGGTATTCAATTTGGTACAGACCCTGCAACAGCACGCGAGCTAGTGAAAGCTGTAAAAGCTGTTTCTGAAGTGCCTGTATACGTGAAATTATCTCCTAATGTAACGAATATCGTAGAAATTGCACAAGCTGTTGAAGCTGGTGGTGCAGATGGTATTACAATGATCAATACACTTATCGGTATGCGTTTAGACGAGCGTACAGGTAAGCCAGTGATTGCCAATGGTACAGGTGGCTTATCTGGTCCTGCTGTAAAGCCAGTTGCGATTCGCATGGTTTATGAGGTGTACAAGGCTGTCAATATTCCGATAATTGGGATGGGTGGCGTGACAGAAGCACAGGATGTTATTGACTTTATGTCGGCTGGTGCATCTGCAGTTGCTGTTGGGACAGCAAACTTTGTTGATCATTTCGTTTGTCCAAATATTATTGATGAATTACCAGCGAAGCTCGATCAATTAGGAGTAGAGCATATTTCAGAAATTATCGGAAGGAGCCATCGTTAATGAATACAAAACCAATACTTGCACTAGATTTTCCTGGTGAAGCAGAAGTATTTAAATTTCTAAAGCATTTTAATGAGCCTCTTTTCGTGAAAATTGGTATGGAATTATATATGCAAGAAGGGCCGGATATTGTACGAAAGGTAAAAGATCTAGGCCATGATATTTTCCTTGATTTAAAGTTACACGATATTCCTAATACAGTTGGCTCTGCAATGAAAGGTCTAGCGAAACTAGGAGTAGATTTAGTCAACGTTCATGCGGCAGGAGGACGTCCGATGATGGAGGCGGCACTTGAGGGACTTGAAGCGGGTACTCCTGCAGGGCGTGAACGTGCGGCATTAATTGCAGTAACACAACTGACTTCAACAACAGAAGAGCAAATGCAAGCAGAACAAAAAATTGCTTTATCTTTACAAGAATCTGTCTTACATTACGCAAGCTTAACAAAGCAAGCTGGTCTAAATGGAGTTGTCTGCTCCGTACATGAGGCAAAAGCAATTGCTGAAGTATGCGGTGAAGATTTCTTACGCGTGACACCTGGTATCCGATTAGCAGGTGGCGACGCACACGACCAAAAACGCATTGCAACACCAGACGGCGCAAAACGTGACGGTTCTTCGTTAATCGTCGTTGGACGTGCCGTAACAGGTGCACAAGATCCAGTAGCAGCATATAAAATCGTAAGTGAATTATGGGAGGCATAAATATGACATTACAAAATGAAATCGCACACGCTATGTTAAAAGTAGGCGCAGTAGAATTAAATCCAACAGAACTATTCACATGGGCATCAGGCATTAAATCGCCAATCTACTGTGATACACGTTTGACAATTTCTGACCCTGTAATTCGTAAGCAATTAGCAAACGGTTTAGCATCTCTTATTAAAGAAAACTTTGGCGCAACAGAAATCGTAGCAGGTACAGCAACAGCAGGCATTCCACATGCAGCATGGGTAAGTGATATTTTAGAATTACCTATGGTTTACGTACGTTCTAAAGCAAAAGAGCATGGCCGTGGCAACCAAATCGAAGGAAAATACGCAGCAGGTCAAAAAGTCGTAGTCGTAGAAGACATCGTTTCTACAGGCGGCTCATCGATCACAGCTGTAGAAGCCTTACGCGCAGCAGGCTGTGAAGTACTAGGCGTAGTTTGCGTCTACACATACAACCTTCCACGTGCTGAACAAGCATTCGATGAAGCGGGCATTAAATATGTATCCCTAACAAACTTCGATTATTTAATTGAAGCAGCAAATGAATCAGGCACTATTAATGAAGGCGACATCCCATTCCTTAAAGAGTGGCATGGAAAATTAAAAGCAGGCGAGCTTTAATTCAATGAAGGGTGGTATGATAATTTTTTCTTACCACCCTTTCATGTTGTTGTAAAATTATTGTGTTAAATTAAATAAAGTATGGCTCTTCGGCAAAAGAAGTGGGGTGATTTTCGTTCCGGCTGGGCGCTTTGTTGTTGCTGTCGCTACGCTTTTGCACAGAGCAGAGCTTCCTGGGGGCGTCCGATGAGCCGCTTGGACCAACAAATGTTTTATGTGCGAAAGCGAAGCGGCAGGATGCTCCATCCAAAATGCCAATCGCTGATAAAATCGAGAAAATCGCTGATAAAGAGCCGAGAATCGCTGATAAAATCGAGAAACCGCTGATAAAGGGCTGGGAATCGCTGATAAAACCGAGAAACCGCTGATAAAGAGCTGGGAATCGCTGATAAAATCGAGAAACCGCTGATAAAGAGCTGGGAATCGCTGATAAAACCGAGAAACCGCTGATAAAGAGCCGGGAATCGCTGATAAAATCGAGAAACCGCTGATAAAGAGCAGGGAATCGCTGATAAAACCGAGAAACCGCTGATAAAGAGCTGGGAATCGCTGGTAAAATCGAGAAATCGCTGATAAAGAGCTGAGAATCGCTGATAAAATCGAGAAAACCGCTGATAAAGAGCCGGGAATCGCTGATAAAATCGAGAAACCGCTGATAAAGAGCTGGGAATCGCTGATAAAAACGAGAAACCGCTGATAAAGAGCTGGGAATCGCTGATAAAAACGAGAAATCGCTGATAAAGAGCTGGGAATCGCTGATAAAAACGAGAAATCGCTGATAAAGAGCTGAGAATCGCTGATAAAATCGAGAAAACCGCTGATAACAACATGAGAACCGCCGATAGCATCATGAATCGCACCTGTAATAAAGTGGTAGGCTAGAACGGAAATCAACTTCATCTCAAGCGCATCGACATTCACAAAGATTTCCTTGACCATTTCGAGGCTGAGACATAAGTATATTTTCAAAACAAAATTACAATATTTCACATCAGAAAAGCGCAAGAAATCAACGTAGCTAAAATTGATTTCTCGCGCTTTTTAAGTTTTTGACCAGTTACGTCCCAGCCTGTTTATTTTTTAACTTCTACTGAAAGAAGTTAAAGCCTCCGGACGCAATTATGCAGAAGCATAATTGATTAACTTACAGTAGCGGAGAAATAAGTCGCATAAGAGACTCAAGCATGCGTTTTTGAATACTTCGCTTTTGAAATGCCGCCCATGTAATTCCTATGGAGTCTTTAAAATCTTGTTCAAAATCATTTTTTATATCTAGAACCGTTTTTGATTCATATAGGACCGCAATGATTTCATAATTAAGCTCAAAACTACGAATATCCATATTTGCTGTACCAATTGATGCAACTTCATCATCAACAAGTACAATTTTAGCGTGCATAAATCCATCTTTATAGCTGTAAATGGAGACTCCCGCTTTTAGAAGTGGTGTAAAGTATGATTGGGATGCTTGATCACTAATGATGCTATCGCCTTTTCCAGGATATAAAATTCGGACATCTACTCCGGAAAGTGCACTCAAACGTAATAATGTTAATGTTTCCTGATCAGGAATAAAGTATGGAGTGGCAATCCAAATTGACTTTTTTGCAGAGCCCATAATTTTCAATAAAGCATTTCGAATACTTGTATCATCTGAGCTAGGTCCGCTCGCAACGATCTGTACGGCACCTTCTGCTTGCTGAATGCCTTGAGCAGGAAAGTATGCTCTATCCATGTATTGATTCCAAGACTCAGTATTTAAACGACTAGTGGCGTAGAGATAATCTTCTAGGAAAATGGCTTGTAGTTTAAATAATGCTTTTCCTTCTATTTTTAAATGACTATCACGCCAAATAGGAAACTTCTTCGAACGGCCAAGATATTCATCCCCGACATTGAGTCCACCTGTAAAACCAATTGTCCCATCTACAATAACAATCTTACGGTGATTACGATAATTGACGGTCTCTAATAGCCAAGGTGAAAGAATAGAATCAAATTCGATTACTTCAATCCCTACTTCTTTCATTGGTTGTAAGAAATTCTTCTTTAATTTATTACTTCCGAGTCCATCATAAAGAAAACGTACGATCACACCAGATTTTGCTTTCCTTATTAAGGCATCTCGAATTTCTGTTCCGATTTCATCTGATCGATAAATATAGTATTGAATATGAATATGGTGTGTAGCATTTTCAATCGCTCGTAAGATTTCAGTAAATGTTTCATCCCCGTTTGTTAAGAGTTTTGTTGTTGTTTCATTAGCAACAGGACCACCGCCAAATTTTTGTATAACTTGCGTCAAATAGGTGGATCGTTCATTTAAAGAGAGGGAGTTTTCTAGATCAAAACTTTTCCCTGCTAAAATTTCACGGAATAATACTCTTCTTTCTTCTGAACGATGTAAATGTTTCCTTCTTCTCCAGTGACTTCTTCCGAAAAGTAAGTACATAAATACACCAATACCAGGGAGTATTATTAATACTAAAAACCAAGCCAATGTACTTTGCGGAGAACGATTTTCAATAAAAATAACGAAAGCAATCCCTATAAGTGTGATAGGCCATAGTAAGCCGATTAAGGTAGATAAGGGAATGATGGTCTTATTTAAGAATATGAGCATAATTGCTGCAATTGTAAATACAAATAGTAATTGGACGACGCGATTTTTCATATGATGCATTTTCACCTATTCTTTCTTAAATATAAATTCCATAAGAGGAAGTTGTACTTTCATAGTTTTATGATAAATTGTTTTCTTTTTTTTAACAATATAGACATTTTCGTATGTGCCTTCTATAACGTATCGTTTTTACTAGTAATGAGCAAATCTATTGTGTCCATTTTCGCTAATTGCAAACATTTCCTCATTAATTTCTTCTATAGTAAACCAAGTATGAATTACTTTCCCTTTATTTTGATAAAGCAAACATTCCAAGATGAACTTTCTTAATAGAACCATAGAATACATAAAGAGAACTAGGTATTCAAGAGGTAAGGAGAGACATAAAATAACGGACAGTGAGATACAAAAGCACTGTCCGTTAGACTGCATGTAATTGCCATATACGGTTCGGAGGCTGGTTATCACCTCCTACTCGATTAAAATTGAACACTGAACCCTTTAAAATGATGAATTCCCGTACCGAATTTTACAAGATCCTCTTCTCTCAACGTATTAACTGCCTTTTTACTTCTATTAAAATGGAGGAATCAAGCCCCAATGTATTATGAGACCCAAAAATCTTCGTAATGTTAGGTAAGTTCGCTATCTTCTCTAAGGAATCTACTAAATCTACTGGATTTGTTGTAGGGAAAAAAGCATATATCGGCGTTTTATCATACAGTAAATCGCCAGTAAATAAATAACCATTGTTATGATCTAAAATAGAAATATGCCCCGGTGAGTGGCCGGGAGTATGCAGTATAGACAATTTTCTATTGCCGATATCTATAATATCTCCATCCTCTAAAATACCAGAAGGCTGTCCTTGAAAAGGTTTATATGTTTCAGGATCGAACGTTTTGGGCGTAGGTATCGTTATATCGCGACTAACGTCTTTTCTGATCTGCTCAATTGATAACTTCTTAATGCCATTTACGAGCCAATCAGCTTCTTCCTTGTGTACGTAAATATTCTCAAATTGCCCATGACTTCCGATATGGTCCCAATGAACATGGGTAGTGAGGACCGTAATAGGTAAAGAGGTTAGTTGATTACAAATCCTTTCGATATTATCGATTCCTAAACCAGTATCAATTAAAACAGCTTTATCTGTCCCGATAAGTAAAAATGAATGGACTTTTTCCCAATGCCCATACTCGCTTATTGCAAACGTTTCTTCATTAATTTCTTCTACTGTAAACCAAGAATCTACTATATTAATCATTAAAAATACGCCCCCTTAAATTAATTAATCAAATTTTAACTTCGAAAACATCTGTTGTTGCTGCCGCTACGCTTTCGCACAAAAAACATCTGTTGCTGACGCTACGCTTTCGCACAAAAAACATCTGTTGGCCAAAATCTCCGATGGATGTTACGGATCCGGAAAGGAGTTTCTTGTGCAAGCACAATGCCGATTCCAGACACAATTATGCTGAGGCATAATTGATTATGTTGCTATTATTCGAATTTTTATCATATTTTTCCTTTAATTCTACATATATTATTTATAAAGTTAATTATTTTTTTAGAAAAAATATATTTAATTGTAATCAAGAAGTACGTAAGTGGTTAGAAAAAAGATATCCCAAAATTACTTTTTCAGTGTAGCGATAATGATTTTAAGTTTTTAACGCTTTAAATGAGAAAACTATATATTGAAAATAAAAATAACTAAAATGGGGATTTTTGTATAATGATGAAAAATGATGATTTTTAACTGTTATATAGAATTAATCGAGAAATTTAAGTGTATTTATTAGAAATGAAAAATATTATTTATAAAAAAATATTATATTTAGATAATAAAAATCGAAGAGTGTAGGTAAAGGATTAAAAAAGAAACAAACAATTAAGTAAAGAAATAATTAAGCTAATAAGATTATTTGATTAAGATGTATGGGATTTATTTATTTGTATATTTACAATATTTCAAAAAATGTACTTGATTTAATGTATTATTTCCATATAAAATAATATTACGATTAATTTTCAGACAATTCTATCATCTATTTTGGTTGGCTGAAAAAGTAAAAAAATTATTAAGGCGTTTACAAATGTAAATGGAGGTGTAAACGAATATTTCAATAAATATGATTCTGAAATAAATTTGAAACCGTAAGTATAATCATTTTTCAGAATATTGAATATGGAGGAGAGATTGTTTGAATACAGCAAATGACCTATTAACAATTAGAAATCTAACTACAAGTTTCCGCATTAAAGAAACTTACCACGCTGCTGTAGAGGATGTCTCGCTTTCGCTTAAAAAGAATGAAGTATTAGCAATCGTTGGGGAATCTGGTTGTGGTAAAAGTACATTAGCAACTACTATTGTAGGCTTACACAATGAAATTAACACAAAGGTTACAGGTGACATTCTTTATAATAACCAAAATTTAACGCAACTAAATGAGCAGAAATTTAATGGTTTACGTGGTAATGATATTGGTTTTATCTTCCAAGATCCACTTTCCGCTCTTAATCCGTTAATGCGGATAGGAGAACAGATTGCAGAGGGGCTAGTGTATCATACAAAACTCTCAAAGCAACAACGTGAGGAGAGAGTAATAGAATTATTGAATCAAGTAGGTATTTCTAATCCGGAGCGTGTGGCAAGACAATTCCCTCATCAATTGTCTGGAGGGATGCGTCAACGTGTCATGATCGCCATTGCATTGTCGTGTAAACCATCCATTTTAATAGCAGATGAACCGACAACGGCTCTAGATGTGACTATTCAAGCTCAAATACTTGATTTATTAAAAGCACTACAGTCAGAAACCGAAACAGGTATTATCTTAATTACCCATGATTTGGGCGTTGTGGCAGAAATGGCTGATCGAGTTGCAGTGATGTATGCAGGTGAAGTAGTAGAAGAAGCACCTGTTCAGGAATTATTTAATAATGCTAAACATCCTTATACTCGTTCTCTATTGAATTCTATCCCACAAACACATAGTGAAAATGAGAGACTTGAAGTTATTCAAGGTATGGTGCCATCGCTGAAGAATTTGCCTCGGGAAGGCTGCCGATTTTCAGCACGAATACCGTGGATAGATGCATCTGCACATGAAAGAAAACCACAATTACATGAAATTGCACCAGGTCATTTTGTTAGATGTACCTGCTGGAAACACTTTCATTTAGAAGGTGAAGAAGGAGGCGGGGCTGTATGAGCTTTATGCAAATTAACGATTTAAACGTTCATTACCCAATTCGAGGGGGATTTTTTAATACAGTAATCGATAAGGTATATGCGGTTGATGGCGTCACAATGGAATTTGAAAAAGGAAAAACATATGGTTTAGTAGGAGAATCAGGGTCTGGAAAATCCACGACAGGAAAGGCCATTATTGGTTTAGAAAAAATCACGTCAGGTCAAATTTTCTATGAAGGTGAGGATGTTACAAACCAGCGAAGAAATCGTAATTCAGCTTATAACAAAGATATTCAAATGATTTTCCAAGATTCTCATTCAAGTATGAATCCTAGAAAACGGGTATTAGACATTTTAGCTGAGCCTATCCGGAATTTTATGAAGCTTAGTGATCAAGAGGAGCGTAAGCGCATAAAAGAGTTACTAGCCATTGTAGGTATGTCTGAAGATGTATTGTTAAAATATCCGCATGAATTTTCTGGTGGTCAAAAGCAACGTCTTGGAATAGCGCGAGCTGTTGCTTGTAATCCCAAAATGATTATTGCTGATGAACCTGTATCTGCACTAGATTTATCCGTACAAGCACAGGTGCTAAACTTTATGAAAGATATTCAAAATGAGTATGGGCTTACTTATTTATTTATTTCACATGATTTAGGTGTTGTAAAACATATGTGTGATCATATATCCATTATGTATAAAGGACGCTTCGTAGAAACGGGTACGAGACATGATATATATAGGGATCCACAACATATTTATACAAATCGTCTCTTATCTGCCATTCCAAATATTGAGCCAGAGACACGCTTGGAACGGAAATTAATTCGACAAAAAGTAGAAGAGAATTATCAGAAAGAGCAACATCAATATTATGATGAGCATGGAAAAGTATACCCACTAAAATCCATTTCAGAAACACATATGGTTGCGATGGCAGGGGGTATATAAAATGTGGAAAACGATTGTTAGACGAACACTTTTGATGATTCCTCAAATGTTTGTGCTAAGCCTAATTATCTTTATTTTGGCGAAACAAATGCCGGGTGATCCATTTACAGGATTGATTACACCAGAAACAGACCCTGCACGTATTGAAGAATTGAGAATTCAAGCAGGATTTTATGATCCATGGTATGTGCAATATTACCATTGGATAACTAATGCCTTGCAAGGAGATTTTGGACAAAGCTATACATATAAAATTGCGGTGTCCACACTGATTGGTGAGCGCGCATTAAATACATTTTGGCTCGCTCTACTTAGTGCGATTCTCGTTTATGCAATTGCTATTCCATTAGGAATGATTGCGGGGCGCAAGCAAGATACATTGTACGATAAGTCGATTACACTATATAGCTTTATAAGCTACGCGATACCGACTTTTGTCTTGGGTTTAATTTTCTTATATATTTTCGGTTATCGTTTAGCGTGGTTCCCGACGAGTGGGACAGTTGATGTAGGTATAGAACCAGGAACGATGGAATATTATTGGAATCGTATCTATCATTTAATTTTACCTGCGATGACATATGCAATTTTAGGTACAACAACGATTATTCAATATTTACGTTCAGAAATTATCGATGCTAAGACACAGGATTACGTTAAAACAGCACGTAGTAAAGGTGTACCGATGAAAAGAATCTATAGAAGACATATTTTCCGCAATTCCTTATTGCCGATTGCAGCCTTTCTAGGTTTTACAATTACAGGCTTATTAGGCGGTTCGATTTTCATAGAAACTATTTTTGGCTTCCCAGGCATGGGGCAATTATTCATCCATTCTATAACGAGTCGCGATTATAGTGTGATTACAGCTCTCGTTATGCTTTATGGCTTCTTAGCATTATTAGGTAGTCTACTGTCAGATATTATTATGAGCATTGTTGATCCACGTATCCGCATAGACTAACCGCTAAATTTAATGTTTAAGGAGAGGTGAATAAAAATGGAACAAAAAAATGACACAATGACAGTTGAAAGTATTCCACCAACAGGGATACAAGTTGTAATACGTGAATTTCGAAAAGATAAGCTAGCGTTATTTTCATTTATCGGTATAAATTTACTGATTATTACGATATTAATTATGGCAATGATTATGGACCAAGATGAAATTTTAAAAATCAAATTGTTAGAGCGCTATACAGAGCCGGGGGTAAATGGTTATTTCCTTGGGGCTGATGAAGCTGGGCGCGATATGCTAGGGCAGCTTATTATCGGTGCTAAAAACTCCATTTTAATTGCGATTGCTATTACTCTTATTGCTAATACAATAGGGATTGCACTCGGAATTATAATGGGTTATTATGGCGGCTTTATTGATAATTTATTTATGCGTATCATCGATTTTCTCATGACATTACCAACGTTAATGATTATAATCGTGATAGTTACAATTATTCCCAAATACGGTGTTTTTGAGTTAATTTTAATATTAAGTGCCTTCCAATGGATAGGGACAGCACGTTTAGTCCGCAGTAAAGCTTTATCAGAAGGACGCCGTGATTATGTGAATGCCTCTAAAACAATGGGTACTAGTGATTTTGCCATTATGTTTAAGGGGATATTACCAAATTTAAGTTCGTTGTTAATTGTAGAGTTAACGTTAAATTTTGCAGGGAATGTTGGTATTGAAACAGGTCTATCATTTTTAGGCTTTGGTTTACCACCATCTACACCTAGCTTAGGTACTCTTGTAAGCTACGCAACGAATCCGATTGTACTATCTACAAAGTGGTGGGTATGGTTGCCCGCATCAATATTAATTCTAATCTTGATGCTTGGTATAAATTATGTCGGTCAAGCACTTCGTCGTGCAGCTGACGTAAAACAAAGAATTGGATAAAGGGGAGGATTTACTATGAAAAAAAATTGGTTATTACTATCCGTTATTTTTGCAGTGATGTTTGTATTAGCAGCCTGCAATAACGACGGTAAAGATTCGGCTAAAACGGATGATGGCAACAAAGACAAACCGTCACAAACAGAAGATAAAAAAGCGGATACAAATGCGCTTCCTATGGAAGTAACAAATGAAGGAGATGTTATTAAAGGTGGTACTTTAAAGGTAGCGCTTGTAACGGATTCTCCTTTTAAAGGAATTTTTATTGAGGAATTATCTGATGATGCTTTCGATAGCAAAATCATGGAATACGCATCAAATAGTCTTTTTGAATTGAATGGGGATTTCCAAGTAACAGATAAAGGTATTGCGAAATTAGAAGTTGATAAGGACAATAAGAAAGCAAAGATTACCATTCAAGGGGACGTTAAATGGTCAGATGGTAAACCATTAACGGCTGACGACTTAATTTATCCTTACGAAATTATTGGTCATCCTGATTACGACGGCGTACGCTATGATGACGATTTCCAAAATATTGTTGGAGCACAAGAATATCATGATGGTAAAGCAAAGACAATTTCTGGTATTAAAAAAATTGACGAAAAATCAATTGAAATTACGTTCAAGAAAGTGTCACCAGCTATTTATTCAGTTGGGGATGGATTATGGGGTTATGCAGCACCTAAGCATCAGTTAGAGTCAATCCCTGTTAAAGACGCCCTAATTGCTTCAGATGCAGTTCGTAAAAATCCTGTAACACTTGGCGCATTTAAAATTGACAAAATTGTAAATGGAGAATCTGTTCAGCTTGTAGCGAATGAAAATTATTATAAAGGCAAACCAAAGTTAGATAAAGTAGTTATCGAAGTTGTTCCTTCAACTTCAATTAGTGAAGCTATGAAAACTGGGAAATATGATATTGCACATCAATACCCAACAAATCAATTTGATGGTATAAAAGATCTTTCGAATATATCGGTTTTAAGTCGTCCTGAGTTGTCATACTCTTATGTAGGCTTTAAATTAGGGAAATACGATAAAACGAGCAGTAAAAATATTTTTGATGAGAAGTCAAAAATGAATGATGTAAATTTACGTCAAGCGATTGGCTATGCGATGGATATTGAATCTGTTACCGAAAAGTTCTATCAAGGTCTACGTGTAAGAGCGAATTCATTAATTCCACCTGTGTTTGCATCTTACTATGATGATACATTAGAGGGCTATCACTACGATCCTGAAAAAGCTAAAGAATTGCTTGATAAAGCTGGATATAAAGATGTAGATGGAGACGGAATCCGTGAAGATAAAGACGGGAAAAAATTCACTATTCGTTTAGCTGCAATGTCTGGTTCAGATACAGATGAAGCGATTGCTGAATACTATCGTCAAAACTGGAAAGACGTTGGATTAAATGTTGAACTGACTACTGGTCGTTTAATTGAATTCAATAGCTTCTACGATAAAGTAAAAGCTGATGATCCAGAAATTGATATGTTTATGGCTGCATGGAAAACAGGTACAAACCCATCTCCAGCAGGCTTATATAGTGAGGGTGCAGAATTTAACTTTAGTCGTTACGTTACTGCCGATTTAACAAAAATGTTAGCAGATATTGATTCGGAAAAGGCAATGGATCCAAAATTCCGATCAGAAGCATTCCGTACATGGCAAGTATATATGAGCGAACAGGCAACGACAATTCCAATGTACTTCCGTACGGAGATTGTTCCAGTAAACAAACGCGTGAAAAACTACAATATTGATCACGCAAATCCAACAGAGCTTCAAAATATTGAATTAACAGCAGATGCTCCAGTAAAATAAGTTAATCATGGAAAAACAGTCTTCCTCACATAGGGGAAAGACTGTTTTTCATAACTAATTAGTTAGTTTTAATGGCTCATCACCAAAAGTTGGGGAAGACATTTGTTAAAGCGTATGGATGACTCCTTGAAGATCATAGCGTAACAGATGAGAGCTTAGAGCGAGCGTAGTAGGGAGAGGGAGAAGGCTAAATGCAACAAGTCTTGTGACAACGCCTTCGTGACCAACAGCGTGTTGTTGTTGCTGTCGCACATACGAAAACTATGTTGCTGCCGCTACGTTTACGCTCCGCTTCCGCGCATAAAACTTTTGTTGCCCAAGTTATGGTGATGGGCCTTAATTAATAAAAAAATCCACCCACTGGAAAGCTCCAATGGATAGATGTTGAAAGAATTATCGATTAGCAACCCAAGCGCACTCGTCATCCTTTGTATGTTTGTACGGAATAAGTTGAGAGCGTTTTTCAAACATTGGTCAGAAAGATTAATTTAATTTATGGACGTAACTCACATGGCTTTGGACTACCACATGGACCTGGATATGCAGCAGCTGGAACTGTGCTGACACTAATTAAAAATACCGTAAGACATAAAGTAGAAATGATCAGTTTAATACTTTTTTTCATATTTAATCTCTCCTTTATATTTAATACTTCCATTATAGTATATTAATGGTAAAATGGAAATATATTTTATTGAAATATCTGTAAAATATGATATTTCTGAATTATCGGTATTGACGAGGCGTAAAAAGAACAAAGGAAACTGACTCATAATAAATTTAGAAATTATATGTACAAGATATTTAATATGTTAATGGTTTTATAGCTTTCTACTATTGTAAGTAAGCTTTAGAGCATTGAAGAAATAAAAAACTCCCATCAACAGCGTTTAAACTGTTAATGAGAGTTATGAGAATTATCGATTAGCAACCCAAGTTTTCACAAGATCTGCAGTACCATAAACGTAATGCTGGTCGTCAACTTCATGGTATGTTGCGCTATCGTCAACCTCTGTATGCTTGTACGGAATACGTTGACGGCGTTTTTCTGACATTGGATCAGGAAGTGGAATTGCCGATAATAATGATTTTGTGTACGGATGAACAGGGTGATTGTAAATATCATCTGCTTTACCGATTTCCATAATTTTACCACGGTACATAACAGCAATACGGTCACTGATGTACTTAACCATTGATAAGTCATGGGCAATGAAAAGATATGTTAAACCACGTTCTTTTTGTAGCTGTTTTAATAAGTTAACAACTTGTGCTTGAATCGATACGTCAAGTGCAGAAATAGGCTCATCGGCGATAATAAACTTAGGATCTAAGCTTAGTGCACGAGCAATCCCAATACGTTGACGTTGACCACCAGAGAATTCGTGTGCATAACGGTTTGCGTGCTCTTTGTTTAAGCCAACAGCTTCTAGTAGTTGATTGATTTTCTCACGACGTTCTTTTTTATCTTTGTAAAGACCATGAATACTAAAGGCTTCTCCAATGATTTCACCTGCTGTCATACGAGGGTTTAATGAAGCGTATGGATCTTGGAAAATCATTTGCATTTGACTATTAAATTTCTTTAATTCGTTTTTAGATTTTTTCCCATGAACGTTTTCGCCGTCGAAAATAATTTCACCATCTGTAATGTCATACAGGCGAATAATGGAACGACCAGTTGTTGACTTACCACAGCCCGATTCACCTACAAGACCGAGTGTTTCACCTTCGTATACATCGAAGCTAATACCGTCGACAGCTTTAATAGGGTTACTTGGTGAACCGAAATGCTGCTTTAAATTTTTGATTTCAAGAATTTTTTTTGCACCCGATTTAGTCATTTTGTTGTGCCTCCTTTGCTAAATATCCTTCAATACGTTTAGCAACTGCATCTGGAAGCGGAATTTTTGGCGCATCAGGATGTAACAACCAAGTTTTGGCATAGTGTGTTTCGCTTACTTGGAACATCGGAGGTTCTTGCTCATAGTCAATAGCCATTGCGAATTCATTACGAGCAGCAAACGCATCGCCCTTTGGAGGGTTGATAAGATCCGGTGGTGAACCAGGAATCGTGCGTAATAGCTCATCAGTATCATTATCTAAGTCTGGCATTGAACCGAGTAGACCCCATGTATACGGATGCTTAGGATTATAGAAAATATCATTAACAGTACCATATTCGACGATTTGGCCTGCATACATAACTGCCACTCGGTCAGCAACGTTAGCAACGACACCTAAATCATGAGTAATGAAAATGATAGATGTTTTCGAATTTTTTTGGATTTCTTTCATTAGCTCTAAAATTTGCGCTTGAATTGTAACGTCTAATGCTGTTGTTGGCTCATCGGCAATTAGAAGTTTAGGATTAGCTGCAAGGGCAATGGCAATAACAACACGTTGACGCATACCGCCTGAAAATTCATGCGGGTATTGGTTAAAACGTTTTTCAGGGAAGGGGATACCTACCTGAGTTAATAGTTCGATTGCACGTTTTTTAGCATCAGCTTTAGAAACTTTTTTATGTTGTAAAATAACTTCAGTTATTTGACGTCCGACCTTCATCGTCGGGTTTAAACTTGTCATTGGATCTTGGAAAATCATTGCAATTTCATTTCCACGTATTTTTGACATTGCTTTATCGCTTAACGGCACTAAATCACGACCGTTAAATAAAATCTGTCCTGACGCATAAATACCAGGTGGCTGTGGAATTAGTTTCATTAATGCGTTACTTGTAACACTTTTACCAGAACCAGATTCACCAACGATTGCGAGTGTTTCACCTTCTTTTAGATCAAAGTTTACACCACGTACAGCGTGAACAAGCCCTGCATAAGTTTTAAAGTTAATTCTTAAATCTTTTACTTCTAAAATAGTTTTACTCATTTTCGGCCACCTCCTTATTTACGTAGTTTTGGATCTAATGCATCACGTAAGCCGTCACCAACTGCGTTAAATGCAAAGATTGTTAGTGAAATGAACAATGCAGGGAATATTAAACGCCAAGGAGCATTTGTAATTGCGGCATTACCTTCAGAAGCCATTGTTCCCCACGAGGCTTGTGGAGCAGGAACCCCAAGTCCTAGATAACTAAGGAAAGACTCTGTAAAAATAGCAGATGGCACTGTTAATGTCATTGTTACTAAAATCGCACCAAGTGCATTTGGCACTAAATGTTTTAAAATTAAATGCCATGTGCTAGCACCTAAAGTACGAGCAGCAAGTACATATTCTTGATTCTTAATAGATAAGACTTCACCGCGAACAATGCGAGCCATTTGAATCCAACCTGTAATAGATAATGCGATAATCATTGGTACAATACCTGGTTTTAATACTACTAAAAGTACAATAACAACTAAAAGGTAGGGTATAGCTGTTAGAACATCGGCAATACGCATCATTATATTATCAACACGACCGCCTGCTAAACCAGAAATACTTCCCCATAATACGCCAATAATCAAATCAATAATGGCAGCAGCAAAACCAATGAGTAAAGAAATACGAGCGCCAGCCCATACTCGAACGAAAATGTCTCGACCTAAATCATCTGTACCAAACCAAAATTCTGCCGATGGCGGAGCATTATACGAACCTAATTGCTCACTATAGTGGTATTGTGAAAACATTGGCACAAAGGTAGCCATTAAAACAATACCTATTAAAGCGATTAAACCAAAAATCGCCATTTTATTTTGGGAAAAACGAATAAATACTTCCTTCCAGAAGGAGACAGATTTATCAGCTAATTTTTCAGTTGCTTCATGATTTCCGCCAACAATTTTAAATTTATCTTTTTCGATTTGTTGCTGAGTCATTACTTTTTCGCTCCTTTCAGCTTAATTCGCGGATCGATAACACTATATAAAATATCTACGATGAGTACCGCAAATAAAAGAATGATTGAGAAGAACACAGTCGTTCCCATAACAACTGTATAGTCACGGTTCGTAATACTTTGTACAAAGTGTTTACCTAAGCCAGGAATCGCAAATATTTGCTCTACAATGAAGCTACCTGTAACGACACCAGCAGTTAATGGACCTAAATAAGTAACAACTGGTAAAAGGGCATTACGTAAAGTATGACGGAAAACGATTGTCCATTTGCCTAAACCTTTTGCGCGAGCCATTTTTACATAATCACTATTATTTTGTTCAAGCATACTTGAACGTGTCAGTTTTGCTATAAAGCCCATATGCGAAAATGCAATAGCTAAGGCTGGTAATATACTATAACTGAAGCCTTTCCATCCGCTAATTGGGAATAACTCAAGCTTATATGCTAGGAAATATTGCATGAGCCCAGCTAAAATAAATGATGGTACAGAAATACCAAGCACCGCAAAGGTCGTTGCCAAATAATCTGGGAACTTATTATGATAAAGCGCTGCAACTACGCCGATTAATACACCAAATCCAATCGCTAGCAGCATAGCTTCAATTCCTAAAGTTAAAGAAACAGGGAAGCCTTCTGCAATCATATCATTTGTAGAACGCGCTTTATATTTCATAGATTCACCGAAATTAAAAGTGGCCGCATCGATTAAATAATCTTTGTACTGAATATACCAAGGGTTATTTAATCCATACGTTTCGTTTAACTTTTCCTCTATTTGAGGAGGGAAATTACGTTCAGATGCAAATGGGTTACCAGGAGCAAGACGCAATAGGAAAAACGTAGCCGATACGATGACGAAAAGCGCGAGAAGTATATACATCAGCCTTTTCAAAATATATTTAATCACATAAAACTCCTCCTTCTACTTGTCAATTATCTGACAAATAAGTGCTTTCGTATTTTAAAAAGAGCTGACTCGCACCGTAGTGGCTACGAGGCAGCTCTCCGCTTAGAGCTTAAAAGGTAATTTTTAACGAGTTATTTCATCTTTACGTATTTAAGGTGAATATCACCAGTTGGATTTGGATCTAAGTTTTCAATACCTTCTTTAACTACTGACAGGTTAGTGTAGTAGTAAATAGGTGCAACTGGGAATTCTGTCATAGCAATTTTTTCTGCTTGTTTTAAATAATCAATACGTTTAGCTTCGTCTACCTCAGCAACTGCTTTTGTCAATAAATCTTTGTATTGAGCATTTTCCCAGCCTGTTTGGTTGTTACCGTTTTTAGCCGTATCGAACATTTCAAGGAATGTATATGGATCTAGATAGTCAGCTACCCAGCCCATACGACCAATTTGATAGTCACCAGTTTTTAATTTTTCTATATAAACTTGCCATTCTGAGTTATCTAACTGAGAAGAAATACCAAGTTTTTTGCTCCACTCTTCTTGAATGTATTGAGCGATTGCTGCATGCCCTTCAGAAGTGTTATATGAAATGTTAACTTTAATATCTTTAGGGTCTTTAATACCAAGTTCTTTCATCCCTGCTTCAAGAGCCGCTTTCGCTCCATCAACATCGTTATCTTTGAAGTAACCACGGTCTTCTTCAAATCCAGGAATTGCTACTGGAACCATACCTGTAGCCGGTTTTTGTTCACCTTTAGTTACGTTGTCAATTAATGTTTGACGATCGATTGCTAAAGTAAGCGCTTTACGGATATTTGCATTAGACATAATTTTGTCTTTTGTATTGAACTTATACCAATAAATACTTGCTTCATCCTTGATTTTTAAAGAACCATCTTTTTTGAATTCATCAATTACATTAAGATCTATTGTTTGGAATGGTTTACCGATATAGTCAAGCGAGCCAGATTTAAAGTTAGTAGCAACAACTGATTCTTTTTCAATCATAGCAACATTTACAGTATTAACATCAACATTTGATGCATCCCAATAATCTTCATTCTTTGTAAGAACGATAGAATCGCTATGTTTCCAATCGCTTAATTTATAAGGACCATTTGTTACGTAATTTTCACCAGCGTCTGCATACCAATCTTTATTAGCTTCAGTCACTTTTTGGTTAATTGGTAAATAAGTTTTAAATCCTGTTAATTCTAGGAAATATGGAGTTGGGTTTTCTAAAGTTACGACTAAAGTTTTGTCATCTTCAGCTTTGATACCAACGCCATCAGCAGAACCGCCTTTTTCGTTGTAAGCTTGAGCCCCTTTAATTGGGTAGAAAATAGAAGCATACGCAGAAAGGTTTTCTGGATTTAACGCCCATTTCCAAGCATATTCGAAGTCACCTGCTACAACTGGATCACCATTTGACCATTTTGCATCACGTAAATGGAACGTATAAGTCTTTTTATCTTCACTTATATCCCATTTCTCAGCCATACCTGGAGTAGGCTTACCATCAGCGTCTGAAACAGTTAGACCCTCAAAAACGTTAACTAAGATTGCACTAGATGTAGTATCTTCTGCAAGTCCTGGGTGTAAAGATGGTGGTTCTGAAGCAATTGCTAAGTTAAGCTCTTTAGTTTTTGAACCAGAATCTTTGTTGCCGTCTGAAGATGAGGAATTATCAGACTTATCACCGCCGAAGCCACATGCAGCTAGTACTAATGAAAAGACTGCAAGGACTGTTAATAATAAAAACTTTTTGTTTTTATTCATGTGAATCCCCCTTATACAATTTTTAAGCCTTTTGTGAAGCTCTTATTTAATATACCAAAAAAATCATTTGCACAAAATAAAAAAGATTCAAATTTATATAGTATTATCTGACATCTAATAGAATAATAATTTTTTTCGATTCATCACATTAATGGATTAAAGTAATTTGATGATAAAAATTTGATATTTATTTGTTTTGAATATCAAAAATAAAACAAAAATTAAAAAAAGATTTATTATACCGAAAATTCATATTCTTCCGATAATGCTATTGTTATTCGAAAAATGATTCAAAAGTCACAGGAGAGGTGCTCGAAGAGATTTATATGGAAATGTAGAAAATCATTGTAAAACTGAGTAATTTCAATTCTAGTTCAGGCATTTTTTTGTAATTTCTAATCGCAAAGAATGAATATTTTTAGCTATTAATGATATATAAGAATCTTGATTTGTATTTATTTAAGATTATTTAGCATAAAAGAGAAAAAAGAAGAAGAAGAGTAAATGATGAAAAAATGAACATTTTTTAAGTAATAATTGAAATGAATATTCGTTAAATATGTTTTTTTGAAATAATTTACACATTACTTGCATATACAACTATGTATAAAAAAATAGTATAGTCTATCAAATATATGCATGCAGAACTTGGAATATGTAAATGGAAAAATATATATGCTTTTAAGTGCTTTTATGTTGTTGTTTTATGGGAAAATCCATTTGTCTCTCTTAAAAGGAATGCCTCTACATATAATTACTAAAAAATCATGTAAGTAGAACTTAATGAGTAGAAAATACACTTAACTTCTTTATATGGTCGATTTTACCATAGTATGATTCCTAAATGGTAGGCTTCCTAAAAATAAACAGTAAAGTAGTTGTAGGTGGGTGAATGAGAAGCCACCCTAGGCTCTTCGCAAAAAGAGGGGGTGATTTCCATAGCACATGTTTTCTGCACGAAAGCGTAGTGCTAACGAAACGACAGCAACAAGTGTTTTTCTGTGCGAAAGCGTAGTGCTAACGAAGCGACAGCAACAAGTGTTTTATCTTGCGAATGCGAAGCGGCTGGATGTTTCAAAATGCCAATCGCTGATAAAATATCGATAATCGCTGATAATATCGAGAAACCGCTGATAAAATGCCGATAATCGCTGATAACATCAAGAAAACCGCTGATAAAATGTCATGAATTGCACTCATCACCCCAACACTAACATCATATGGCAATACTTTATTAAATAGGACATCTTAATTTCTTTGTCATGTTAATTTTTCAAGAATATAAAGCAATAAAGCAGTGCACTTCGATTAAGAAATGCACTGCTTGCAGGTTTAAAGCTTAAATTGATTAATTTGTTTTTGTAAGTCTAATGATTTTTCGCTTAAATCTGTAGCAACTCGGTTTACTTGTTGAATTGTTGCTGCTTGTTCCTTGCTAGCTTCGGCAATGATCTGTGTATTGGCTGCACTAGTGGAAGCGCCATGAGCAATTTCTGCGACAGAGGCTGCTACTTGTTCAGCACTTGCAGAGATTTCTTCAGAAGTAGCCGAAATATCTTCTATTTGATCGGTCATCGTATTGATCGCTTTTACGATTGCTTCGAAAGAGTTGCCAGCATCCTCAATAATTTTCACACCGTCTGTGACAGATTGTAGCCCGTCTTCGACAGCTTTTTCTACATTTTGGGTATCTTCTTGGATTTCTTGTGTTAAGGTAACGATTTGATTGGCTGATTGCTTTGATTCTTCTGCTAGCTTGCGTACTTCGTCGGCTACGACAGCGAAGCCTTTACCATGTTCACCTGCACGTGCAGCCTCAATTGCAGCGTTTAGAGCTAATAAATTCGTTTGATCTGAGATTGCTGTAATTACTGTAGTAATCGTGCCTATTTCTTCTGATTGTTTACTCAATTTTTGAACGAGATTGTTAATCATTTGTGTAGAGTCATAAATGACGTTCATTTGTTGTTGAGCTTCATCAACTGTATCGTTACCATTACTCGCTAACTCACTTGTTGTCACTGCGCTTTGATGAAGTTGTTGAGTTGCTTCTGCTATACGTTGTACACCTACTGCTGTTTCATCCATTGCATGTGCGCTCTCATTGGCAGCAATTGTTGCAGTAGATGCCGCATCGGCCGTCTCATTAATACGTACAGTTACCTCATCTGCAGAAGCAGAAATCTCTTCGGTAGAGGCGGATAGCTCTTCGGCAGAAGCTGATAAATGTTCAGCATTATCTTGTATATTTGTTAATAAACTTCGTAAGTTACTTTTCATTGTATTAAAGGCTGTAGAAAGCTGACCAAGCTCATCTTTAGATTGATGGGAGATATCTTGATGATGTAATTCGCCATTTGCAATATTATTGGCCGCAATAACTACGGATTTTAAAGGACGTGATATTGTGCGCTGTACATAAAGCATCAGGCATATTCCAATAATTACGCCGATGATGATAGCGATGATTGAAATTATTTGTGAATTTGTTACGGCTTGTTTAGATTCTTTCGTAACAACATCAAGTTGTTTTTTTTGGTAACTTGAAATTTTCTCTGATTCCGCTAACAATCCTTTGTTGGCTTGTTGGACTTCACCATTAACTTTTTGTAAAGCTTCCTCTAATTTACCAGCATTATAAAGTGTAATGGCTTCCTCGGCAGCTTTGTCAAACGCATCATTATATGTATTTAAATCTTTCGCATATGTCTCCATCTCAGGAGAATCGGATTTTTTTAGCATTTCTACAACATGATCATCTAGCATTTTTGTATATTTTGCAAAGTTGTCTTTGTTAGCTGCTGTATCTTCAATAATTATTGCGCGAATGAAAAGACCCTGCATTGCTAGTTCAAATTGAATGTTATCAGCTAACTCTACTAGAGCAACACGATCGTCTAATGCATTTTCTACCTTGATTTCAATGTTTGAAAACTGAACAAACAAAATCGACAATGAAATAATTAAGGCGAGGATGATGGTGAAAAAACCAAAACTTAATTTTTTGCCTACAGACATAGAGATACACCCTTTCTAAATGCTATTTATATTTTAAATTTAGCCATCTAGAAAGGTGGAAGTCAATAACAGTTAGAATAAACAGTTCAGAATATTCATGAGTTTGTAAAGTGTTTTATATAATAAGGAACAATAGCTATAAAAATCAGTTAAGAGAAAGATGAATTTAATAGTTACATAGTACAGATTACATATTTTTTTTATAAAAAAAGGAATACGATATATTTCATATCGTATTCCAACCTTTAAGACTGTTTTTTTAACTGTAAAATGACCGTTTCATCTGGATCGATGTATAAAGTCTTTTGTTCAAAGTAAATAACAAAACCAGGTTTAGCGCCATTTGGTTTTTTTACCTGACGAATTTCTGTGTAATCGACTGGGACAGAGGAAGATTCTCGCGCTTTTGAAAAATAGGCAGCAAGTGTAGCGGCTTCTCTTAATGTTGTTTCGTCTGGTTCGCTCGTATGAATGACAACATGAGAGCCTGGTATATCCTTCGTATGTAGCCAAATATCTGTACGTTTAGCTATTTTAAATGTAAGCATGTCATTTTGCTTGTTATTTTTCCCAACAGAGATGGCTACACCTGTAGAAGAGACATAACGTTCAGGCTCAGGCTTCACTTGCTTTTTCTTTTTTCTTGCATGACGTAATTTTAAATAACCTTGCTCTGCTAATTCTTCACGAATTTCTTCAATATCTCCTGGTGCCGCTTGTTGAACTTGCTGAGCAAGCATTTCAAAATATGCTATTTCTTCCTTCGTTTTTTCTAGCTGTTCTTGAACCATAATAAGGGCATTTTTTGCCTTTGTATATTTTGTGTAATAGCTTTGAGCATTTTCAATCGGTGTTTTACGTTCACTCACTGGAATAGTGATTTTTTCTTCTCCAGTCTCACTATAGTAGTTAACGACAGTTACTTCCTTTACACCTTTTTCGAATGCGTAAATATTCGCCATCAATAATTCCCCGTATAATTGGAACTGATCAAGTTTAGATGCACGTTCGTAGTCTTTATTCAACTTTTTAGTTTTTAATGTAAGCTTATCAATTTCATTTTGTAGCCATCGCTCTAAATCACCTGCCTGCTGTTTGACACGATCTCGCTCAGCTCGTGCGAAAAATACGCGGTCAAGTAGTTCATGTACATTTGGATAAATCGTTACATCTCCTTGTAAATGTGTTAGAGCGATTGGGGAGAAGTAAGTTTTATTATTAGCGATTACATACATTGGCTCAGTTCCACCATTATTAAAGGAAGCGATAAAGTTTTTAAAGCAATCTATTTGATCATCTGCATCTGTTAAACGGAACAATAATTCTTCTGCATGAATGGGTGAGAAGCCTACAAATTGCGCAACAATTTCCTTAGCAGTTTTTTGTTCAGAGAAAAAACTAGTAAGCTGTTCGTTCGTCACTGCTAAAGGGTGCCATTTATTTTGGGCAGGTGGCGCGATATAAGGTTGACCAGGTAACACTGTTCGAAAACTATTCACGGAAGGCGGCAAATGCTTTAAGCTGTCGACTATTTTTCCCTGCTCCTTGTCAATTAACAACAGGTTACTGTGACGGCCCATAATTTCAGCATGTAACTCCCTTACAATAGGGTCGCCAATTTCATTTTTACTTTCAATTTCTACTATTATAATGCGATCAAAATCGTGCTGTTTAATAGAAGATATAAAACCACCCTCTATATGCTTTCGCAACAGCATACAAAACATAGGGGGTTCTGCTGGATTCTCAATAGATTGCTCAGTAAGATGGACACGTGCGTAAGAAGGGTGAATCGAAAAAAGTAATTTATGATTGCTTCCGTTCGCACGAATATGTAGAACAACCTCCTGAGCGTTTGGTTGATGTATTTTAGTGATCCGACCGGTTACTAATTGTTGTAGATCGGCTGTCATTGAATAAGTAAATAAGCCATCAAATGCCATATGAATTCCTCTTTCCAACGATATAAGCATCCTTGGTACTTTCGTATTTTATATTTTAATAGTGCAAGCTTTTCCACCAGAGTGTGTGGTTGATTTCCGTTTCGGCTGGGCGCTTTGCCGCTGACGCTTCGCTTTCGCGCAGAGCTTCCTGGGGGCGTCCGATGAGCCGCTTCACTCGCGCTGCTCGCTCCAGGGTCTCATCTGTGACGCTAATCCCCGAGGAGTCGCCCAGCCTTCACTCCAATCAACTTATATTCATGACATACGTTTTAGCAAAATGTCATTCCTAAATGTCGATGATGGATCAATTTATTAGAAATCACTTTTATAGCACAATACCACAACGTGTGGTTGATTTCCGTTCTGGTTAGGCGCTTTCCTGGGAGCGTACGATGAGCCGCTTCACCCGCGTTCCTCTATTACTGCCCCGAGTAGTAGTCCAGCTTCCACTCCAATCAACTTATATGCGTGACATACGTAAAATTATGCCGAGGCATAATTGATCAAATGTCATCTCTTTCTTTTGGTGATGAGATTTTCTTATGTTTATCATAGCATTTTTTAGGTGAATATTAAAATATAGCTTCAATTGTGGTAGAATTAGCTTTTGCTCTTAGGCGTGTTGATTAGGAAAATATAGATTTATTATTGAGCGATAAAAGGATTTTTTTTGTTGCTGTTTTGCTAATATATTTCCATTTTAACTGATTGTAGCGTAGGGCTACTCGAGTGCTACTGTCGCTTTGCTTTCGACGCAGAGCAAAGCTTCCCGCGAGAAAGCGAGACAGACGAGACCCTGCACGAAGCGGATGTTTTCTGTGCGAAAGCGTAGCGACAGCGGCAACAAAGCGGCTCGACGCTCGCACGTAGCGGAAATCAGAGCCTTCTAATTAATTCGGATGGATAAAAGTGGTTGATCAACACATCTATTCTGCTCTATCTAATTTTTTGTGGAGAGACGTCATAAATGACAGAGCTTATGTTATAATAATCCCAGTATGCAAAGAAAGGTGTGACGAACCTTGGTGCGTAGTATGACTGGTTTTGGCAGAGGTGTCACAACAACAAAAGACTTTCAATTAACCGTAGAAATGCGCTCGGTCAACCATCGTTTTTTAGAAATTAACGCAAAATTTCCGAAAGAATGGCTTGAAGCAGAAATTTTTGCAAAGAAATTAATTTCACAAGCTTTGTCTCGTGGCAAAGTTGATGTGATGGTTTATGTTAAAGACTTAGATAACGTCGAGCAATCTATTGAAATTAATTGGTCATTAATTGAAGCGTATCGTAAGGCAAAAGAGCAATTAGCAAGTAAAGTACCACTAGAAGAAAAATGGACGATGCAAGAGCTACTATCACTTGAACAAGCACTTGTACAGGAAAAGCCGCAGCTTACACCTGAAGATTTACTTTCGGCTGTTGAACAGGCTATTACGCAAGCAATTGAGCAGCTGATTCAAATGCGTGAGCGTGAAGGGCAAGAATTACAAGATGTTGTTGTACAATATAAAGAACAGTTAATGGAACAAGTGAACAAGATTCGTTCATTCTCGTCTCTTGCTGTTGAAAAATATCGTACACGATTATTAGAACGAATTACTGAAGTGGCGGATGGAGCATTGTTAGAAGATCGCCTACTTGCAGAAGTAGCGATATTTGCAGAACGTGTGGACATCACCGAAGAATTGGACCGATTAGATAGTCACTTTCATCAACTGACAGAAACGTTACAAGAAACGATTTCGGTTGGCCGTAAATTAGACTTTTTAATGCAGGAAATACATCGCGAGATCAATACGATTGGTTCAAAAAATCAATCAACAGAGGCGGCCATTGCGGTAGTTCAGGCGAAAACAATTTTAGAAAAGATGCGTGAGCAAGTTCAAAATATCGAATAACTTGTTTGTATCTGTTATAAATTAAGGGAGATATAGAGAATAAATGATAAAAGAACGTGGATTATTAATTGTTCTGTCTGGCCCATCTGGTGTAGGTAAAGGGACAGTGCGAAAAGAATTATTTTCTCAGCCGAATACGAATTATGAGTATTCCATCTCGATGACAACACGAAATCCTCGCGAAGGTGAAGTAGATGGTGTAGACTATTTTTTCAAGACACGTGAAGAATTTGAAGCGTTAATTGAACAGGGTGGCTTATTGGAGCATGCTGAGTTTGTAGGGAATTATTACGGAACACCGTTAGCCTACGTAAATGAAACACTGGATGCAGGACGTGATGTGTTTTTAGAAATCGAAGTGCAGGGTGCTGCTCAAATCCGCGAAAAGGCACCAGATGCATTATTTATTTTCTTAGCCCCACCAAGTTTAACGGAATTAAAAGATCGTTTAGTTGGTCGAGGGACGGAAACAGCAGACGTTATTGCAAAACGTATTGCAACTGCAAGTGAAGAGCTTGAAATGATGAGCCTTTATGATTATGTAGTAGAAAATGATGAAGTGACAAATGCTTGTGATCGTATAAATGCGATTATTAAAGCCGAGCATTGTCGTAGAGAACGTGTTGAAAAAAGATATTTGTCAATGTTGAGAGGAGAATAAACCTATGTTATACCCATCAGTAGATGCATTAAAAAAAGAAATCGATTCAAAATACTCTTTAGTAAGTCTAGCATCTAAACGTGCTCGTCAAATGCAAGAGGAACAAGACACAGAACGCTTACACAAGTACGTTTCCCATAAATACGTAGGAAGAGCACTTGAAGAAGTAGCGGCAGGTGTACTTACGAAAGTATCACAGGATGAGTCAACTGTATACGAAGACGAAATCTAACATTGATGTAAATAAGCTTTTGCGAAAATGTTAACGTCTGCAGTGGATTTTTGAATATACAGCATGCCGAGAGCTCCCGGGGAATTTTCCTTTGGGAGCTTATCATTTGAAAGGACGATTGTGCATGAATAAAAATATTTTACTTTGTGTTTCAGGTGGTATAGCGGTTTATAAGGCTGTCGCTCTAGTGAGCAAGCTATCTCAGGCAGGGGCAAATGTAAAGGTTATCATGACAGCATCAGCAAGACAGTTTGTTAATCCGCTGAGCTTTCAAGTTATGTCCAAAAATGATGTTTTTTTCGATACTTTTGATGAAAAGGATTCGAGTGTTATTGCTCATATTGATTTGGCGGATTGGGCAGATTTAATTTTAGTTGCACCAGCTACCGCAAATGTCATAGGGAAACTGGCAAATGGAATTGCGGATGATATGGTAACGACGACTCTGCTTGCAACAACTGCCCCTGTATGGCTTGCACCAGCGATGAATGTACATATGTATGACCATCCAGCGGTAAAACGAAATTTGGCTCA